>DASTLK010000464.1:0-32620 GCA_035715025.1 Vicinamibacteria bacterium | reverse complement strand
AAGCCGCTCATCTCCGGCATCATGATGTCGAGGATCACGAGATCGGGCCTCTTCCGTGCGATCAGCTCCAGGGCCTGGCGCCCGTCATGGGCGACCTGCGTGCGCAGCCCTTCCGAGCGGAGCGTATCCCGGATCAGCTCCGCCGTGTCGTGCTCGTCGTCCACCACCAGGACCATGGGCTCCGGCTCGCCCTGCCCGTCCAGCAGCCTCTGCACCGACCGGACCACGGCCGCGCGGTCCACCGGCTTCACCAGGTAGTCGGCCGCTCCCATGGTGAGACCCTTCACCGCGTCGTTCATGATCGAGATGACGAGCACGGGGATGCGGGCGGTGGCCGGATCGCGCTTGAGCACCTGGAGCAGCTCCAGGCCGCTCTGGTCGGGCAGGAGCAGGTCCAGCAGGATCACGTCGGGATGGCGGTCGGCGGCCAGGGAGGCGCCTTCCGCGCCCGTGCTGGCGGAGAGCACGGACAGGCCTTCCTCTTCCAGATAGGACCGGACGGTGCGCACCACTTCGGGGTCGTCATCCACGACGAGCACGAGCCCCTCTTCCGCGCGATCGGCGACACGGCTGGCCGGCGGCGCGACTTCCGTGCGGTCCACCACCGGCAGGCGGAAATGGAAGGCGGTGCCCTTCCCCTCGCGGCTCTCCACCTCGATCGACGAATCGTGGGCCTCCAGGATGCTCTTCACGATGGCGAGACCGAGGCCGACGCCGCCGAAACGGCGCGTGCTCGAAGTGTCCACCTGGTGGAACCGGTTGAAGATGCGTGCGAGCTGATCGGGCGGGATCCCGATGCCGGTGTCCGCCACCGTGATCTCCGCGCCCGGCCGGGCGTCGAGGGCGCGACTCGCGGAGACGGTGATGCGCCCGCCCTCCGGCGTGAACTTGATCGCGTTGATGACCAGGTTCTCGAGCACGGCGGAGAGCTTCTCGCGGTCGGCGATCACGCTGGGCAGCGCGGGGTCGATGCGCGTCTGCAGGGTCAGGCCCTTCTTCTCCAGCTCCGACCGCACGGTGGTGTGGATCTGCTCCACCAGCGGCGCCAGCGCGAAGGGCTGGATGTTGAGGACGATCCGGCCGACGTCCATGCGCGAGAAGTCGAGCAGCGCATTGATCGACTTGGACAGCCGTTCCAGGTTGCGCTGCACGACGACGAGCCCCTTCTCCTGCTTGTCCGTGATGGCACCGAGCTTCCGCTCGAGGATGTAGTCGGTGTACCCCTTGATCGCGGTCAGGGGCGTGCGCAGCTCGTGGCTCACGTTGGCCAGGAGGTCCGACTTCATCCGGTCCAGCTCCTTGAGCTCCTCGTTGACGGAGCCGAGCTTCTTGTTCGACTCCTCGAGCTGCTCCACGTTGTGCTTGAGCTGCTCCGTCATGTCGTTGAAGCTCTCGGCCAGGATCTGCAGCTCGTCGTTCGAGCGGATGTCGAGCCGGCGGTCGAAGTGGCCCTGCGCGATCTCCTTGACCCCCGCCGTCAGCTCCTTGAGCGGCTTGGTGATCCGGGTCGCCAGGGCCACGGCCACGATCAGCGAGATGCCGATGGAGACGAGGGTCAGCCCGCCCGTGGCCCAGACGAGGTGCCGGATGTCCGAGTGCAGCCTTCCGTACGAGACCTGATAGGCGACGGACAGGCGGGGCCCCGCACCGTCTTGATCGTAGGGCGCGAAGATCTCCAGCGTCTGCTCGCCGCGGGCGTTGCGCCCGGGGAGGACGGCCTCCGCGTGGCTGGCCGCCGCCGCCATCCGCTCCGGTTCCGCGAGCAGCGGGGGCGTCAGCGGCGCCGGCGTGCGGCCGACCTGATCGAGCTCGGCGGAGTCGAACAGCACCTGCCCGTAGTCGTTGACGATGAGTATCTTCGCGACGTCGCGGTCCATGGCCAGCAGGCCGCGAACGATCTCGCGGAACTTGGGAAAGTCGTACGCGCGGAAGCTCAGGAAGGCGGAGGCGATCGGGACCCGCGTGAGGCGCGCGAACGAGACGGCATCCTGCTCGATCCCTTTGCGCAGCTCCTGCCACTTGATGAGGATCATGTAGACGCCGTTGAAGACGAGGAGGGCCACGATCACGGAGGAAAGGGCCAGCGCCGTGCGGGTCTTGAGGCTGCGGAGCCGGAGGGCCATGTCAGGGATCCGCTTCGGAAGGACCGTCCACGCGGGGAGGTACCGGGCGGTTCTCGCGGCGGTGAAACGATGATAGCCCACGCCGGGGAGGCCGACAATGCGCACAAAGCACGTGGCCAGGACTAGAATGGTCGGTCCGCCACACGAGGAGAGACAAGCAAGCATGATCGAGCGCATGAAGGAGATCCGGCGCCGCCGGAAGCGTAAGGAGAAGGCCAAGAAGGCCCGCAAGAAGGCGGCCATCGCCGCCGCCAAGAAGCCCGCGCCGAAGCGCTAGGAGCGGGCCCAGCGCGCGGCCGCGAAGAGGACCGCCACCAGGGCCAGCGTGAGCACCGTCGACCATACCAGCCATTGCCGCAGGCGCGCCGCGTCCTGGTCCGTCCAGGGAACCTCGATCCGCCGGCGCGTCTCCGGCCGTCCCGTGATCTCGACTTCGTACGCGCGGACGTCCCCGGAGACGGCGTCTGTGGCGCGGGCGCGGATCACGCGCCCGCAGGCGGGGCAGCGCAGGGCCCAGGACTCGGGGCTGCGGTCGATGGCCGCCTGGCAACCGGGGCACGGGAAGGGCACGGGAAAGTATAGAAGGGAGCGACTCCGATGAGACGACCGGGACCCGTGCGCGCCTGGCTGGGCGCGCTGGCCGTGGCCTTGGCGCTGGCGTCGATCGTGGGAGCGGAGGAGCGCCGGCCGCGCATCCTGCTGTCCGACGACGACGGGATCGCCGCCGCCGGCCTGCTCGCCGTCTACGCGGAGCTGGTGAAGGTCGGCGACGTGACGGTGGCCGCGCCCGCGGAGAACCAGAGCGGCGTGGGGCACGGGATTACCTACGCCGAGGCGATCATGATGCGTGAGATCGAGCCCCTGGTGAAGACGGAGGCGCCGGCGGGGAAGTGGTATCGCATCGCGGCCCGGCCCGCGACCTGCGTGCGCCTCGCTTTGAGCCGCCTGCTCCCGGAGAGGCCCGACCTCGTGGTGTCCGGGATCAACCGGGGGGAGAACACGGGCTACGTCGTCTACATGTCGGGCACCCTGGGCGCGGCGCGCGAGGCCGCCTTCGACGGCATTCCCAGCATCGCGGCCAGCCAGGTCATCAGTCCGGGGATGGACTACGGACCGGGCGCGGCTTTCGTGGGCCGGTTGGCCGCCGACGTCCTGCGACGGGGCGTCCCGCGCGGCACGTTCCTGAGCGTGAACATCCCCCCCGGCGAGATCAAGGGCGTGAAGATCGTGCCGCATGCGCTGACGGAGGGCGTGAACTCGTACGAGAAGGGCGTGAATCCGCGCAAGGAGACGTACTTCTGGAACGCGTGGACGGAGCCCACGTCCGAGGGGCTCGACGACGATGCGGGTGCGGTCGGACACGGCTACATCGCGGTGACGCCCCTTCGCATCGACGTCAACGACGCGGCGGCGCGGAAGGAGCTGGAGGGCTGGAACCTGAAGTGAGAGCACTGTGGCCACCATCGGGCTGCGTGGCTACACTGTGGCCACCATCGGGCGGCGTGGCTACGTGACCGAGAACGCCCCTCCCCTCACGGCCGAGCCGGCGCCGAGACTTGCCGGGATCGCGCTGCCCGCCTTCCTGTCCGCCTTCGCGTACCGCAACTTCCGCCTCATCTGGACGGGCGCGTTCCTCAGCAGCATCGGGACCTGGACCCAGGACGTGGCCCTGGCCTGGCTCATCTTCACCCGGCTGCACGATCCCTTCTACCTGGGCCTGCGCGCGTTCGCCTCGGACGCGCCGCTGCTGGCCTTCATGCTCCTGGGCGGCGCCGTGGCCGATCGCGTCGACCGCCGGCGCATCCTGATCATCTCGAACGTCCTCCAGATGGCGCTGGCCGCCGCCCTCGGCCTCCTCTACGCGACGGGAAACCTGGGCATCATCCCCATCCTCGTGATCGCGGCCCTCACCGGCCTCACCCAGTCGCAGTCGGCCCCGACCTATCAGGCCGTCATCACGAGCCTGGTGCCGCCCCGGCAGATCCCGAATGCGGTGGCGCTGAACTCGCTGCAGTTCAACCTCTCGCGCGCGATCGGTCCGGCCATCGCCGGACTGCTCCTGGCCCGCGCCGGAACGGGCGCCTGCTTCGCCGTGAACGCGATCAGCTTCCTCGCCGTGATCGTGGCCGTGATCCAGATCGAGCTGCCATCCGCGCCCGCGCCCAAGGGCACCCTCGGCGAGAGCCTGCGCGCCGGCCTGCGCCACGTGGCCCACGATCCCTTGCTCTCCAGCCTGACCCTGCTCGGCGCCGCGGGCGCGCTGCTCGCCTTCCCGCTGATCACGTACCTGCCCGTGATCGCGGGTGACGTCCTCAAGACCGGCGTCGGGGGCTTCAGCGCGCTCCTCTCCAGCTTCGGCGCGGGCGCGATCGCGGGGGCGGTGACGACGGCGCACCGGGGACACGTGCCCCGCCGCGGCCGCACCATGCTGGCCGCGCTGCTCGTCTACGGCGTCACCGTGACCGCGGCCATGGCCTCGCGCTTCCAGATCCTGTCCATGGCCCTGCTCTTCGTGGCGGGGGCGAGCCTGGTGACGGCCTTCTCCACCCTGAACTCGCTGGTACAGGAGAACGCGCCCGGAGACCTCAAGGGCCGCATCCTCAGCATCTACGGCCTGGCCTTTCGCAGCGGCACTCCGCTGGGGGCGCTCATCGCGGGCGCGCTCGTTCGCTCGTTGGGCGCGCCGCGCGTCCTGGGCGCCTTCGCCGCCCTTCTCGCGCTGCTCGCGCTCTCTAACCTGGCCTGGAACGTGCGCGTCCGGGACCTGTGATCTCTCGCTTTCGGCGAGACGCCCTCTGGGCGGCGGTCTACCTCGCAGCCGCCTTCGTCCGGCTGGCGCCGCTGAGCCTGCACCCCGCGACGCGCATCGCCGACCAGGGCGACGCCTACATGGAGACGTGGGTGGCCTGGTGGACGTCCGGGAACCTCTGGCGGGGCTGGCCCGGGATCTTCGCCGCCAACGCGTACTTCCCCCATCCGGACGGGCTCCTCTACCAGGAGCCCCTGCTCGCGCAGTCCGTGCTGGGGTGGCCGCTCTTTCACTTCCTCGAACCCGTGCTCGCGCTCAATCTCGTCACCATCGCCACCTTCGCGCTGAGCGCGTTCGCCTTTCACTTGTACGCGCGCGAGTGGGTGGAGAGCGACTCCGCGGCCGCGGTGGGCGCGGTGCTGTATGCCTTCAACGCCTACGCGGCGGCGAACGTGGCGCGTCCCCAGATGGCGAGCCTCGGCTGGCTGCCGCTCGCGCTCCTGGCCCTGCATCGTCTCTTCATGCGCGCCGACCTCCGCTGGGCGGCTCCATTTGCGCTGTTCTCGGTCCTGCACGGCCTGTCGTGCCTCTACTACCTGACGTTCTACCTGCTCGTTCTCGCCGTGATCGTGCCCGTCTACGCCTGGGCGACACGTGCGTGGCGCCGGCCGGCGGTGCTGGCCGCCCTCGTGGCCTCCGGGCTGTTCATCGCCGCCGTCATCGGCCTGCTCGCCATTCCGTACCTGCGCTTGTTCCACCGCTACGGCTTCTCCTCCCCCGAGGTGAGGCCGTTCGATCTGTTCCTGTATCTCACTCCGCCGACGGGCAGCTTCGTGTACGGCGCGCTCGGCGACCGGCTGCGGCCGGCCGGGTTCTATCTCGACTACTTCCTCGGCTACGCCGCGCTCGGCCTGGGCGCGGTCGGGATCGCCGCCGTGCTTCCCGCGGGGCGAGACCGGAAGGCGCGGCCGTTCTGGATCGCGTGGCTCCTGATCGGCCTCGCGGCCGCGGTCCTCTCGGCGGGTGTCGACGTCCGCTGGCGCGGCGCGCACGTCGCAGTGGGGCCCTACGCTCTCCTTCAGGGCGTGCAGCCCTTTTCGCAGCTCCGCGAGCCGCGGCGCCTGGCCGTCCTCGTTCTCTTCAGCGTGAGCCTGTTCGCCGCGGCCGGCGTCGCCGCGCTGGCCCGCGGTCTGGCTGGCCGCGCGCGGATCGCCCTGGGAGGGGTGCTCGCTCTCCTCGTCGCGGCCGAGCATTGGTCGCTCGAGCGCACCTCGGGAGGGCCCGTTCCCGTGGGGGCCAGCGTGCCCGAGGCCTATCGATGGCTGGGCGAGCGGCCGGGCGCGGAGCCCGTCGCCGACCTGCCGCCGCGGCCGGCCTGGCTGTACCGTTTCATGGCCCTCGATGTGTACTTCTCGACCGTGCACGGCAAGCCGATCCTGACGGGTTGGCCCAGCTTCTTTCCTCCGGCGCTGGAGCTCCTCCTCTGGGACCTGCGCGACTTTCCCGATGACCGCTCGGTCGCCCTCCTCCGCGCGATGGGGATTCGGCTCGTGGTCGTCCATCCCAAGCGATGGGGCGACGCGAGGGAGAAGTTCGAGCGCGGGCTCGCGGAGCGCGAGGATGCCTTGCCGCTCCTCGCGCGGTTTCCCGATCGCGCCGAGCCGGGCTGGGACCACTACGGCCTCGGCGCGGAAGAGGTGCGCATGGTGGCCGCGCACGGAGAGGATCCGCCGCCGCGCGAGTGCGAGTGTCGCGAGGTCGATCGGCGGCACTATCGGGTGGAGGCCAGCGGGGGCACGCGGGCCGATCTGGCCACGGACGGCATGTTGCGGACGCGCTGGACCTCGCAGGATCCGCAGCAGCGGGGGATGTGGTTCGACGTCCAGCTGGATCGGCCGGCCCTTGTCGCGCGCGTGGAGATCGAGATGGCCCATCCCTACGGCGAGTTCGCGCGCGACCTCGAGATCACCGGCCGGCGCGGGTCCGAGACCTGGCGCATGGGGCCGCTGCCGGACACGGGATACGAGATTCGCCTGCTTCGGCAACTGATCGCCGATCCGGTGGGCGCGCGCCTTCGGTACAGCCTGCGTCCGGCGGAGGTCGACGGCCTCCGGCTGTCCATCGCTCGGACCGAAGACGGCGCGCCGCCCTGGAGCATCCGCGAGATCCACGTGTACGCGCCGGCCGCGTCGCCTTCACCGTGAGGGAAACGGAGGCGATCCCGCGAGCGCGGCGTGTGATGCGCGCCCTTGCCCCTTCCGGCGGCGGGGCGTAAGCTGATTCCTCGTCGGGGGTGACCATGAAGCTGCCGGCTCGGGCCGCATCTCCTCGTGCCGCATCGCCGCGCGTGGCGTCGCCCGCCCGTCCTTCGGGCACGTACCTCGGCTGCACGGCCTGCGGGCGGCTCCTGCGCATCGAATGGCGGACGCGCAGCATCGTCTGCGCGTGCGGCGCCCGCATCCCGCCGCCTCCCGCGGGCGGGAAGTAGCTGGGCGGCCGACCGCCGCGTCTTCCCGTCGACGGCGCCGTCGTCCCCGCTCTCCTCCTCCTCACCGCCCGACATCTCGCCGCCTACGACCCGCCGCGCGTTCTCGGCTGGCGGCTCCTGCACGACGACGTGCTCGCCGCCCGCGCCGCCGGTTGGGGTCCGCTCCTGCCCCGCCCGTCGGGGGCGCTCGACCGCGATCCCATCGCCCTCGCCCTGGCCGCGCTGGCGGCCGGGCTCGCCATCCTCTATCTGGTGGCGGCGCTGGCGGGCGCGCGTCCACGGGCGCGGATGGCGCTGCTGGCGGTGGCCGCCGTGCTGCTGGTCGCGTTGCCCACGGCCGCGTTCGTCGCCATGGGGGCGGTCACGGGACGGCCCTACGGGCAGGACGGCGGCGTGGTGCAGCTCCCGCTCGCGATCGACCGCATCCTGTCCGGCCAGAGTCCGTACGGCGCGGACTATTCGGACAGCATGCTCGGCCGCCAGGCGCGCGTGTCCGACTTCTGGACCGAGCACGGCGGCAACCCGATCCTCCATCACCACGCGTACCTGCCCGGCACGCACCTCTTGATGATGCCCTTCGTCCCGCTCGCGCGCGCCACGATCGGCGTGTTCGATCCGCGCCTGGTGACGCTGCTCGCGTTCGCGGGGGCAGGGATCCTGGCCTTTCGCCTCGCCTCGTCGCCCGCCCTCGGGCTGGCCGCGGCGGCCGCGGTGTGGGTCAGCCCCCTCGTGTACTGGCAGCAGATCTTCGGGGCCAACGACCTCCTCGTCGCCGTGCTCCTGCTCGGGGCCGTGCATCTGGCCCGCGCGTCGCGCGCGGACATGGCGGCGGCCGTGCTCGGCCTGGCCTGCGCGACCAAGCAGCTCGCCTGGCCGTTCGCGCCATTCCTGCTCGCGCATCTCTCGGGCGCGCGCACCCTGGGCGAGCTCGCCTCCGCGCCCGCGCGGGGCCGGCTCTCCCGCGCCGCGGGGATCGCGGCCGCGGTGTTCCTGATCGTGGTGGCGCCCGTGGCCGCACTCGATCTGCGTGCCTTCTGGGGCGACATCGTCCGCTACAACGCGGGGTTGCCCGGCGGCGACAACTATCCGCTGGGGGGCACGCCAGGCCTGGGCTTCGCGAACTTCATCGTGTACTTCGGCGCCGTCACGAATCTGCGCGACTACGTCCCTCTCGGAGGCCTGTACCTCCTTCTCGTCCCCATCGGGGTGTGGCTGCTGCGCGAGCAGCTCCGGCGCGGCGGGGCCGCGGACGCTCTCGTCACGGGCAGCGCGGCCCTCGTGCTGTCCCTCTACGTGTCGCGGGTGATGCATCCGAACTACTTGATCCTGGCCGCCGTGCTCCTGCCCGCGGCGGTGGCCGGCGGAGCCGCGCTGACCACGGATGCGCTGATCGGGGGACTGGCCCTTCTCGCGCTCGGAGTCGAGATCGCGGAGGGCGAGATCTTCGCGACCACATGGGCGGACGCGTTGGCCGCGCGCTGGCCTGATGCGACGGGCTGGGTGCACGCCCTCGCCCCGCGTGCCGGCCCTTCGCTCACGCGCGATCCGCTGGGCCTGCTCTTCAGCGCGATCGCGTGCGGACTCGGGATCGCATTGCTCGTCGGCGGAGCCCTGCGCATGCGGCCGCGGGCCCGGGCCGCGGTATTCGCGCTGGCCCTCGTCGTCCTGGCGGTGGTGCCGACCTGGATCGTGATGACGGTCGGCCGGCTGAGCGGCACGCCGCGCGTCCAGGATGCCTGGGCGGCCGCAGTGTGGCCCGAGAGCGACGGCGCGCGTCCGGCCCTTCGCGAAGCCTGGAGCGTGAGCTTCCGCAAGGACCCGCCCGGCCTGACGCCCGCGCCGGCGCCCGTCCTCGGGGCGCGCGCGGTCGCACGCGCGTTTGGCGCGCTCGGCGTCCGTGATCCTCGTGTCCTCGCGCTCCTGGCCCTGGCCCTGGTCGCGGTGCTGATCGCACGCGCCGGACCTCGCGCGACCGCGCTCGACCGGGTTGCGGCGTCCGTCGCCTTGCCTCCGGCCATCGTCGGCGCGGTCTTCGGCTCCGGCAGTCTCGTGATGTTGGCGCTGGTCCTGGGCGCCGCGTTCGTCGTCGCCCGATTCGCACACCTCCCGCCGGAGTCGGCGATCGCACGCGCGATCGTTGTGATCGTCGCCATCGGCGCGGCGGCGAGACTCGTCGGCGGCGCGTCCGCGACATCGCTGGGGCCCAGCCTCGGCCTCTCGAGTCTGCGCCTGTATGCGGGTGCGACGCCGGGCACGCCCGACCTGGTCGCTCCGGTGCTCATCCTCGTGGGTGCGAGCGCCGCTCTCGTCGCCTCGCGGCGTGGGCCCTTGGACGCTCCCCGGCTGCTTGGCGGGGTCGCCGCGATCCTCATGATCGCCCTCTGGCTCGCCCCGAGCGCGGCGCCCGACGACGTGGTCGCTCCCATCGCCCTCCTCGCGATCGCGCTCACGTCCCAGGGGCACGAGACGTTTGACACTGCCGGGAGCGCTCTCTAGAATCAAAAGTTCGTCCACCCCCGCTGCCGGAGTGGTGGAATTGGCAGACACGCACGTTTGAGGGGCGTGTGGGGAAACCCATGCGGGTTCGAGTCCCGCCTCCGGCACCAACCCTGGCCTCCTGAGCGCATCGTTCGGATCGGGCGGAAACCCGCCCGATCGATCGGGAGGCCTGCCGCATTGCCACCTCGTCCGGTCTGATTCCCCAGGGGTTGCCGGCGCGGCTCCGCGCGCACGGCCGTTGCAAGGTCGAGCCCGCGGAGGAAGTCTCATGAGCAGAAGTCTCTCGTTCGTGTACCTCGACGGCCGTGAGGTCGAGGGCTCGTCGCCCCGCCAGGTGCTCGAAGCCTTGCGCGACGGGGACGCGGCGGCGCCGCCGCGCGACCTCGGCCGGTTCCTCGACCTCGTCTCCAGCCGGGGCGCGCTCACGTTCTCGGTCACGCTCGAAGTCGGCGAGCCCGGCGCGGACCTCAACGGGCGCTGTCGCCAGGCCCTGACCAGTCTCATCCAACACGGGTGGCTCCGTGTCAAGAAGAGCGATGGCAGTGGGCCGCATCGCCCGCACACTTCCGCGACGACGGCCGAGGTCCAGATGGCCCGACCGATGGCGTAGCACGACCGGCCGTCCACGGGCCCTGTGCTACCATCCGGGGTTCCTCCGGAGGCCGGTTGTCCGATCTGACTCCCCAACACATCGCACTGGGCCTGACCACGTACGTCGTCCTTCTCTTCAGCCTGTCCTTCCACGAGTCCGCGCACGCCTGGATGGCCTGGAAGCTGGGGGACGACACGGCCAAGAACCTCGGCCGCGTGAGCCTCAACCCGATCGTGCACATCGATCCCATCGGGACGCTGCTGTTTCCGCTGATCCAGATCTTCACGAGCGTGCCGCTCCTGGGCTGGGCCAAGCCCACGCCCTACAACCCGGCCAACTTCCGGCGCGACGTCAGCATGCGCAAGGGCCACATCCTGGTGGCGGCGGCGGGTCCGGTGTCGAATTTCATCCTGGCCTTGATCTTCACCGGGATCCTCATCGTGATCTTCCGGCTTCGCCTGGTCCAGAGCGAGGACGATTTCTTGTTCCACCTGGTGACACGGGGCATCGAGCTGAACGTGCTGCTGGCCGTATTCAACCTGATCCCGATCCCTCCGCTCGACGGTTCCAAGGTGGCGTCCTTCGGGCTCCCGGGGGACCTCGGGGAGCGCTATGACCGCATCGTCGGGCCCTACGGCTTCATGATCCTGATGCTGCTGCTCATCTCCGGGGCGTTCGGCTACGTCGTCTATCCGGTCGAGAGACTCATCATCGGCCTCCTCTACGGGCTGGTGGGATGACGCGACCGCGCATCCTCTCCGGGATGCGGCCCACGGGCCCCCTGCACATCGGCCACCTGACCGGCGCCCTCGACAACTGGGTGCGCCTGATGGACACCTACGAGTGCTTCTTCGCGATCGTGGACTGGCACGCGCTCACCACGGACTACGCCGACCCCAAGGACGTGCGCGAGAACGTCCTGGAGGTGGCCACGGATTGGCTCGCCGCCGGGCTCGACCCGACGCGCTCGACCCTCTTCGTCCAGAGCCTCGTGCCCGAGCACGCGGAGCTGCACCTGCTGCTCTCGATGATCGTGCCCGTGCCGTGGCTCGAGCGCGTGCCGAGCTACAAGGAGCAGCAGACCCAGCTCGCGGAGAAGGACCTCTCCACCTACGGCTTCCTCGGCTATCCGCTGCTGCAGAGCGCGGACATCATGATCTACAAGGCGCACGCGGTCCCGGTGGGCGAGGACCAGGCTCCGCACGTCGAGCTGACGCGCGAGGTGGTGCGTCGCTTCAATCACTTCTACGGGCCCGTGTTCCCGGAGCCCAAGACCCTGCTCACCGAGGTGCCGCGGGTGCCCGGGACGGACGGCCGCAAGATGTCGAAGTCGTACGGCAACGCGGTCTTCCTCAAGGATCCGCCCGAGGTGGTGCGCCAGAAGATCAAGCCGATGGTCACCGATCCCGCGCGCAAGCGCCGCACCGATCCCGGCAACCCGGACATCTGCCCCGTCTTCGACCTCCACAAGGCGTTCTCGCCGAAAGAGAGCCAGGAGTGGGCCGCGCAGGGCTGCCGCACCGCCGGCATCGGCTGCCTGGACTGCAAGGGTCGGCTCCTCGATCACCTGCTGCAGCGACTGGAAGGGATCCATGCCCGGCGGCCCGAGTTCGCGGCCCGGCCGGACACGGTGTGGGACATCCTCCAGGCGGGATCGCACCGCGCGCGCGAGGTCGCACGTGCGACCATGGACGAGGTGCGTTCGGCGATGAAGATCGCGTACCCCATCCGATGAGCGACGAGCGGGACCGGTCCGCGTCCGCGACGGACCCGTCTCCGGAGCCGGAATCGCCCGCGCCCCCCGCGGCGCCGGCCGAAGAGAGGGCCGTCCAGCTCGAGCTGCCCCTCGGGATGGAGTCCACGCTGCCCAAGGACGTGCCGCGGATCCACGTCGCGGAGTTCGACGGCCCCCTCGATCTCCTGCTCTACCTCATCAAGCGCGACAAGATCGACATCCACGACATTCCCATCGCGCCCATCACGCGCTCCTACATGGAGTACCTGGAGCTCATGCAGGAGCTCAACCTCGACGTGGCCGGCGATTTCATGGTCATGGCGGCGACCCTCATCCACATCAAGTCGAAGATGCTGGTGCCCGTCGACCCCACCGAAGCGCAAGGCGACGACGAGCAGGAAGACCCGCGCGAGGCCCTGGTGCAGCGGCTGCTCGAGTTCCAGCGCTACAAGGAGGCGGCGGGCATCCTGCACCAGCAGGCGCAGATCCGTGCCGCCACCTGGACGCGGCCGGACACCGTGTTGCCCGCCTTCGACGACGCGGGCGAGGAGATGCTCGAGGCCGGCCTCTTCGACCTCATCAGCGCGTTCAAGGAGGTGCTGGAGCGGCGGCGGACGCTGCTCGCGCACGAGGTCGCCTCCGGCGGCAAGAGCATCGAGCAGCGCATCGAAGAGCTCCTCGTTCTCCTCCGCGAGGGCGAATCGCTGGACTTCCTGGAGCTGTTCGCGGCCCAGGAGACCAAGGCGGACATGATCGTGACCTTCCTGGCCCTGCTCGAGCTGATCCGCCTCAAGCGCGTGCGGGTCTACCAACGGGGGATCTTCGGACCCATCCGGGTGTTCCGGCCCGTCGGCCCCGACGTGGCCGCGGCTCCCACGACATAGGGACACATGCAAGACGACACGGACGTGAACGGAATCGCCAAACGGACGGAGACGGAGACGGGAACGGGCACGGGAACGGGCATGGGCACGGACGAAGCGCCCGTCCTTCCGCCCGACGAGGTCCGCGCGGTGCTGGAGGCGCTGATCTTCGCTTCACCCCAGCCGCTCACACCGCGCGACATCGGCAAGGTTCTGGGCGGCGTGCCCAAGGAGGCGTGGCAGGCGGCGCTCGCGGAGATCCGCGCGGACTACGCGCGCGACGGCCGCGGTCTGCAGCTCGTCGAGGTCGCGGGCGGCCACCAGATCACGACGCGTCCCGAGTACAACGATTGGGTCCGCGAGCTGCTCGACCCACGGACGCCCACGCGCCTGTCCATCCAGGCGCTGGAGACGCTCGCCGTCATCGCCTACAAGCAGCCGGTGACCCTGCCCGAGATCATCGACTTGCGCGGCGTGAAGTCCGGTGGCGTGCTCAAGACGCTGCTCGAGAAGCGCCTCATCCGGATCACCGGCCGGAAGGAAGTCGTCGGCCGCCCGATGCTGTACGGGACGACCAAGCAGTTCCTGCTCCACTTCGGCCTCAAGGACCTGGCCGAGCTGCCGAAGATCGAGGAGTTCGCGGAAGTGCTGGGCGAAGAAGTCGACGTGGCCGGTCTCAAGAGGGCGATCGAAGCGCCCCGGCCCGTCGAGGTCCCGCTCACTGAAGACGCCGCCCAGGGTGAGCTGCCTCTCGGGATCGAGGACGACAGCGGGGAACCCGGAGGCGAGGAAAAGACCTAAAGTACTACTTGACATATCGGGTATAACCCCTTACTTTAAAAGGGTTCTCTATGCCCGATACCCGGCTCGTGCGGCGCGTCGTCCAGCCGATCGTCCTCGTGCTCCTGGGGATCGCCTTGCTGCGCTGCGGGATCGTGAAGGAGTTCACCCAGCCCTCCACGCTCGCCATCCAGAAGTTCGTCGCCACGCCCGCGGACATCAATTCGGGGGCGGCCGCCACGCTGACGTGGGAGGTGGACGGCGCGGACACCATCGAGATCGACAACGGCATCGGCACCGTCACGCCCAAGGGCACGCGCCAGGTCACTCCCACATGGACGACCAGCTTCAACCTCGTGGCGCGCACGGGATCGTCGCAGGCGACGGCGACGGTCCAGGTGAGGGTGGTACCGGGCCCGTCTCCGGGCCCCTCTCCGTCTCCGAGCCCGAGCCAGAGTGCCTCACCCTCTCCGAGCCCGTCCCCGAGCCCGTCCCCGTCCGCATCTCCGTCGCCGTCTCCCTCTCCGTCCCCGACGCCCACGCCCGTTCCCAGCCCCACGCCCACACCCGTGACCTGCAGCGCACCGGCGACGGCGGCCGGCAACTGCAGCCTGACCATCGTGAAGCCGACGGCCCTGGTGAGCGGCGAGTGCATCGAGGTCAACGCCGTGAACGTCAATCAGAGCTGCCCGGTGGGGTTCAACACCTCCCGATCGCTCACCTTCGACGTCACCGCGCATACCGCACGTACGGGCCTGCGCTGGCGGCGGAGCGTGACCAGCAGCGACGTGCTCGAACCATCGGAAGGCGCGATCGCCCGCAACGGGACGACATCGGTGCTCCTCACCGACCTCGTCCTCGACAGCGCGGTCACGGTCGAGATCGTCGACGGCAGCAACGTCCTGGTCGCGTTCACCCTCCGGCATTACTGAGCGGGCGCACTCTCCGCGCCTTCGGGCCGACGCGCGGCCCCCGATACGTGCCCCCCGCGCGCGGTATCATCCCCATGAATGGAAGAACGGCTTCAGAAGATCCTCGCGCGCGCCGGAGTCGCTTCGCGGCGCGCCGCCGAGACTGCCATCACCCAGGGCCGGGTGAGCGTGAACGGCCACACGGTGACGGAGCTGGGCACGAAGGCCGACGCCGCCCGCGACGACATCCGTGTGGACGGGGCGCGGGTGCAGGCGCCCGCGGCTCCCGTGTACCTCCTCCTCAACAAGCCGAAGGGTTACGTCAGCACCCGCCAGGATCCGCAGCGCCGCCCCACCGTGATGGAGCTGGTGCCTGCGGTGGCCGGTCTCTTTCCCGTCGGCCGCCTGGACATCACCACGGAGGGCCTCCTCCTCCTCACCAATGACGGCGCCTTCGCCGAGCGCGTCACCCATCCGCGCTACGAGGTGCCCCGCGTGTACCACGCCAAGGTGCACAAGGTCCCGGACGCGGAGACGCTGGAGCGGCTGCGCAGGGGGGTCCGTGTCGAGGGCGAGCACCTCACCGTGGATCGTGTGCGCGTCCTGGAGGCTGAGAACAACGCCTGGCTGGAGCTGACCCTCCACGAGGGGAAGAAGCACGAGGTGCGCCGGTTGCTGGAGGCGGTCGGGCACCCCGTGTCCAAGCTTCGCCGCGTGGGCATCGGCCGTCTCAGCTCGCGCGGGCTCAAGCCCGGGGAGTTCCGGTCTCTCACCCCGTCGGAGGTCAAGAGCCTCATCGCCCCGCCCGGCGCACGCGTGAAAACGGCCGCGCCCCCGCAAGACAAGCACCGTCGTCCGCCGCGGGAGGGCGTTCGCCCACCGCGAGGGCGTCCACCGCGAGGTCGCCCCAAGCGGGGCCGGACGTGAGGCCGCGCGGCCTGGTGGTCGCGATCGACGGGCCTTCGGGCGCGGGCAAGTCCACGGCCGGGCGGGCGGTCGCGGAGCGCCTGGGCTACGTCTTCCTCGACACCGGCGCCATGTACCGCGCGCTCGCGCTGGCCGCGCTGCGCGAAGGGATTCCGCTCGACGATGCCGCGGCGGTGGCCGCCCTGGCCGGGCGGGTCCGCCTGGACCTCCAGCCGGGGGGCGCGGTGATTCTCGACGGCCAGGACGTGACGTCGGCCCTGCGGACGCAGGAGGTCGGAGCGGCGGCCTCACGCGTGTCCGTGCACCCCTCCGTGCGCCGTCACATGGTGGCGCGCCAGCGCGAGATGGGTCAGGCGGGCGGCGTCGTCATGGACGGCCGCGACATCGGCACCGCCGTGTTCCCGGACGCGGACGTGAAGTTCTACGTGGACGCGCACCCTCGCCAGCGGGCGATGCGCCGCCACGAGGAGCTCGCCCAGCGCGGCCTTCCCTCCGACCTCGACACCATCGAGCGCGAGATCCGCGAGCGGGACCACGCCGACTCGACCCGCGCGGAGTCGCCCCTCACGCGCGCGGCCGACGCCATCCACCTCGACACCACCGAGCTGGGCCTGGAAGAGGTGGTCCGGCGCATGCTGGCCGCAGTCGAGGCTCTTCGCTAGGACCGCGGATCGCCAAACGGACGGAGACGGAGAGGGAGACGGGATCGGGATCGGCCGGTCCCGTCTCCGTGCCCGTGTCCGTCTCCGTCCGTTGCGCCGATCCAGTTTATCGTGGTACATATGTACCATGGTACCAACCAAGGACCGCCGGGTCGTCGAGCGCGTGCAGACGGGCCTGCGCCTGGAGAAGCGCCTGCTCAAGGTGCTCAAGGCCCTGGCCGAGCTCTACGACATCTCCCTGGGCGACCTCCTGGAAGGCATCGTCCTCCACGCCTTCGAGGGGAAGCCGCCCTTCGGCGCGGAGTCGCGACGGCGCATCCGCGAGCTCGAGAAGATCTACGGGCTCGACCTCGAGGCCGCGGACAGCCATCGCCTGGTGGAACGGCCCGCCGCGACCGCTGCCCGCGGGAAGGGCAAGGCCCCGGCCCGGACGCGGAGACCCTGACATGTCGACGACGCCCGCCCTCACCGGACCGGTGGCCAGTCCCCTCGACGACCTCGCCGACGAGGCCCTCCTCGCCGCCTTCGAGGGCGATGGGCTGCCGCCGGGATCGTTCCACCATCGCCATCACGTACGCCGGGAGACGCTGTGGTCGGACCGCGCGCGTCAGACCTTCGTCCTGCCCGACCGTCCCCCTACAGCTTGAGCCGCACGAACTCGTCGAAGGTGGTGGTCCCGTCCGTCACGAGAGAGAGGCACGTCTCGCGCAGCGTGCGCATGCCCGTGCCCATGGCGACTCCCTCGAGCTCGGCCGCGTCCAGCTCTCCTTCGATCGCGTCCTTCAGCTCGGGGGAAGCGGTCATCACCTCGAACATCGCCCGCCGCCCGCGGTAACCGACCTTGTTGCAGCTCGGGCAGCCGCGGCCTCGGAAGAAGCGCAGGGCCTGCGCCTGCTCGGGTCCGATCCCGTGAAGGGCGAGCGTCTGCGCGCCCGGGGGCTCGGCGGGCTCGCGGCAGATGCGGCAGATCTGCCGGGCCAGGCGCTGCGAGGTCACCGCGGCCAGGGAACCGGCCAGGCGGGAGCGGGGCAGGCCGAGCTGGAGCAGGTTGACGAGGGCCTGGCTGGCCCGCTGGGCGGTCACCACGGCGATCACGAGCACGCTCGTCGCGAGCTGGATGGCGATGCTGGCCGTGGCCGCGTCGGGCATCGAGAACAGGACCAGCGCTTCCGGCCGCACCGCCACCATGTCACGCAGCGTCTCCTGCATCTGCTCGGCGCTCGCCACCTCCACTTGCCGCGCCCCCTCGATCGGGAACTGCCGCGGTGATTCCAGGGAGAGCACGTCGCGGCCTCCCCGGACCAGGAAGCTCATCAGCGAATAGGTCGTGGTGTGCGCGCCGTTGAAGGGGGGAGAGCTGACGATCACCAGGCCGGCAAAGGCCTGCAACTGGCCCAGCAGCCGGACGCGGTCCTCCAGCTCCATGCCCAGAGAGGGCAGGTCCTTGAGGAAGGTCGCGCGGTTGACGAGCTTGATGGTGGCGCTGATTCCGTGGGGCGTGGGCAGGGTCTGGGCGATGAGCTCGTAGTCGACGCCGTCCAGGATGGTGGTGGCCCGGCGGGTCAGCGGCCGGCGGGCGTCTTCGGCGGAGGCGCCGAAGAAGTCGAGGAGCTTGCTCGTGACCGCATCCTGGAAGTTCTTCGGGATGGGATCGACGCGGAAGAAGAAGTCGTCGATCCGGTAGCGGACGTTGACCGCGTCCTCCTTGGGTTCGATCCGCACGTCGGAGGCTCCCTTGCGCGCGGCCAGCGTGAGGACGTATTGCAGGATGGTGTCGGGCTCGCCCTGCTCCCACACGGGCGTCGCCGCGTAGGCGATGCCCAACGTATCCATCAGGGGATTCGTTCCCTGCGTCTTGAGCGCGGCGGCCACGTCCTCGCGCGTGACCATCCCGCTCTCGACCAGCACCTCGCCCAGCCGGTGGCCGGTGGCCTTCTGCTCCTCCAGGGCGTCGAGGAGCTGGCTGGTGGTGATCTTCTTCATCCGGATCAGGATGTCGCCCAGCCGGTCACGGCTGCGCGCGAGGATGTCGAGCTCCTCCTTCAGGCGCGCGGGCGCGTGGCTCCAGAACTCCTGCTTGTAGGTGTCGCTGGCCGCGCAGAAGCACCGGAAGCAGAACGGGCAGAGCTTGGTGGGGTTCTTGGGGTCGTCCGAGCACCAGACGGCGCCCATCGCGTCGAAATCCCCGAGGCAGTTCCAACACGTGACTTCGTAAGGCTCGACGGGGGCGCCCCGGCGTGGGTTCACGCGTTCATTCCTATGCCATAAATCCTTTGGCTTCAACCGTATCATTGCCGGCCCCCTCTGCCGTGTGGTAGCGTGGAACTCCGTTCCCCTGAGGAGGCAAGACTGCACTTGGAGAGCGCCACCGGCATGCGCAAGACGCCCCTCAACGCCGTCCACCGGGCGAGCGGGGCGAAGATGGTTCCCTTCGGCGGTTGGGACATGCCGGTCGAGTATTCGGGGCTGATCAGCGAGCACATGGCCGTACGCAAGGCGGCCGGCCTCTTCGACGTCTCGCACATGGGAGAGTTCGAGGTGGAAGGGCCCGGCGCCCTTCCCTTCCTCCAGCGCGTGACCGCGAACGACGTGGCCAGGCTCGTGGACGGCCAGGCCCAGTACTCCGCGCTGCCCATGCCCAGCGGCGCCCCCGTGGACGACGTCATCGTGTACCGGCGCGCCGCCGACCGGTACCTCCTCGTCGTCAACGCCGGCAACATCGAGAAGGACTTCCGCTGGCTGCAGGAGCAGGGACCGCAGGACGTCACCCTGCGCAACCGCAGCGACGACTATGCCCTGATCGCCCTGCAGGGGCCGCGCGCGCAGGAGATCCTGCGGCCGCTCACCACCCTGGACCTGGGCGGGTTGAAGTACTACCACTTCGCGGACGTGGAGGTGGACAGCCATCCGGTGACGGTCTCGCGCACCGGCTACACGGGCGAGGACGGCTTCGAGATCTTCGTGCCGCCCGCGCAGGTGGAAGCCCTGTGGAAGCGGCTGCTCGAGACCGGGGGAGAGAAGGGACTCGTCCCCGCCGGTCTGGGCGCGCGCGACACCCTGCGCCTCGAGGCGAGGATGTGCCTTTACGGCCAGGACATGGACGAGACGACCTCGCTGATCGAAGCCGGCCTCGGCTGGATCGTCTCCTTCGACGAGGCCAAGGGCGACTTCCCGGGCCGGGCCGTGCTCGCCGAGCAGAAGAAGAACGGCCCGCCGCGCAAGCTGGTCGGCTTCGAGGTCACCGGCCGCGGGATCGCGCGCCACGGCTACCCGGTGCTCGTGCACGACGAGCGGGTCGGCGAAGTCACCTCCGGCACCTACGCGCCGTTCCTGCAGAAGAACATCGGGCTCTGCTACGTCCCGGCCACGCGCGCCGCCGTCGGCACCGAGCTGGCCATCGACATCCGCGAGCGCAAGGTCCCGGCCCGCGTGGTGCCGACGCCTTTCTACAAGAGGCCGGACAAGGCGGCGCCCTCCCACGCGACCACCGTCACCACCACCTGAGGAGCCTCATGGACCCAGCCAACCTCAAATACACGAAGGACCACGAGTGGGTCCGTGTGGAGGGCGAGCACGGGATCGTCGGCATCACGGACTACGCGCAGAAGCAGCTCGGCGACGTGGTCTACGTCGAGCTGCCCGACGTGGGGCGAAAGCTGAAGGAGCACGAGACCTTCGGCACCGTCGAATCCGTGAAGGCCGTCTCCGAGCTGTTCTCGCCCGTCGCGGGCGAGGTGGTGGAGGCCAACGCCGCTCTCGTGCAGTCGCCGGAAGCGATCAACGCCGATCCCTACGGGAAGGCATGGATGATCAAGGTCCGCCTGGCCGATCCCAAGGCCGTCGCCGCTCTCATGGACGCCGGCGCCTACCAGAAGTACGTGGAGAGCGAGGCAAAATAACCCGCCGATGATCACCCGACCCGTTCCCGCTCCCGCCACCGAGGCCCTGGCTCCCACCGACACCTTCCCGCGCCGCCACATCGGCCCGGACGAGGCCGAGGTACAGGAGATGCTGAGCACCCTCGGCTACGCGTCGCTGGAGGAGCTCATCGCCGCCACCGTGCCCGAGGGGATCCGCCTCCACCGCGAGCTGCATCTGCCCGAGCCGCGCGGGGAGCACGAGCTGCTGGACGACCTGCACGAGATGGCCGCGCGCAACGAGGTCTTCCGCTCCTTCATCGGCATGGGGTACCACGACTGCATCACGCCGCCGGTCATCCAGCGCAACGTCCTGGAGAACCCGGGCTGGTACACCCAGTACACGCCCTACCAGGCGGAGATCGCGCAGGGCCGGCTGGAAGCCCTCCTGAACTTCCAGACCATGGTGGCGGACCTCACCGCCCTGCCCCTCGCCAACGCCTCGCTGCTCGACGAGGCCACCGCGGCCGCGGAAGCCATGGGGATGTGCCACAGCCTCGCGCGCGATCGTGGACGCCGCGGTTTCTTCGTGGCCGAGGACTGCCATCCGCAGACGATCGCCGTGGTGAGGACGCGCGCGCAGCCGCTGGGCATCGAGGTGCATGTCGGTCCCGCCGATTCGGCCGACGTCAAGGGGCAGGACCTGTTCGGCATCCTCGTCCAGTACCCGACGACGGACGGCCGCATCGTCGACTACGCCGCCCTGGCCGAGCGCGCGCACGCGGGTGGCGCGCTCCTGGCCGCCGGCCTGCGCCGCCTCGGTCTGGAGGCCGGACCGGCGCCCTTCTTCGACACCCTGCGCCTGCGCGCGGGCGCACGGGCGGCGGACATCCTCGCCCAGGCGCGCGCGCGCCGGATCAACCTCCGCGACTACGGCGACGGATCGCTGGGCGTCAGCCTCGACGAGACGACCCTGCAGAAGGACCTGTGGGGCCTCTGGGACGCGTTCGCCCTGGGCCGGGCGGTGGACTTCACGGTGGAGGACCTGCTGGAGGACGCGGCCGAGGAGTACGCGGCGCCGCTCGCGCGGACCAGTCCCTACCTCCTCCACGAGGTCTTCAACCGGCACCATTCGGAGCACGAGATGCTCCGCTACCTCCATCGCCTGCAGGCGCGCGACCTCTCGCTCACGACCTCGATGATCCCGCTGGGGTCGTGCACCATGAAGCTCAACGCGACCTCGGAGATGCTGCCCGTCACCTGGCGCGAGTTCGCGGAGCTGCATCCGTTCGCCCCCGCCGACCAGGCCAAGGGCTACGCCGACCTGTTCACGCAGCTCGAGGCCTGGCTGGCCGAGATCACCGGCTTCGCCGCCGTCTCGCTCCAGCCCAACGCCGGATCGCAGGGCGAGTACGCGGGCCTGCTCGTCATCCGGGCCTTCCACCACTCACGAGGGGACACCGCGCGCGACGTGTGCCTCATCCCCGTGAGCGCGCACGGCACCAATCCCGCGTCCGCGGTGACGGCCGGGTTCAAGGTCGTGGTCGTGGCCTGTGACGAGAAGGGCAACATCGACGTCGAGGACCTGCGCCGCAAGGCGGAGGAGAACCGCGATCGCCTGGGCGCCCTGATGGTCACGTACCCGTCCACCTACGGCGTGTTCGAGGAGACGATCCGCGAGGTCTGCCAGGTCGTGCACGAGAGCGGCGGGCAGGTCTACATGGACGGGGCCAACATGAACGCGCAGGTCGGCCTCACGCGTCCGAAGGACATCGGCGCCGACGTGTGCCACTTGAACCTGCACAAGACCTTCTGCATCCCCCACGGCGGCGGCGGCCCGGGAATGGGACCGATCGGCGTCGCCTCCCACCTCGTTCCCTTCCTGCCCGGTCATCCCGTCACCGGGCTGGGGACGCCGCAATCGGTCGGGACGGTGTCCGCGGCGCCGTATGGGAGCCCCGCCATCCTCGTCATCCCGTGGGTGTACATCGCGCTCATGGGCGCGGCGGGGCTGCGCCGCGCGAGCGAGGTCGCGATCCTCAGCGCGAACTACATGGCGCGCCGGCTGGAGAGCCACTACCCCGTCGTGTTCACGGGCAAGAACGGGCGCGTCGCGCACGAGTTCATCGTGGACGTGCGGCCCTTCAAGAAGACCGCCGACATCGAGGTGGACGACATCGCGAAGCGGCTCATGGACTACGGATTCCATGCGCCCACCATGTCGTTCCCGGTGGCGGGCACCCTGATGATCGAGCCCACGGAGAGCGAGCCCAAGGCGGAGCTGGACCGCTTCTGCGATGCCTTGATCGCGATCCGCGAGGAGATCCGCGCCATCGAGGACGGCACCGCCGACGGTGGCGACAACGCGCTCAAGAACGCGCCCCACACGGCGCGCGAGCTGACCGCGGACGAGTGGACGCACCCCTACAGCCGCGAGGAGGCCGCCTTCCCCGCGCCCTGGGTGCGCGCGCACAAGTTCTGGCCATTCGTGGGGCGCATCGACAACACGTACGGGGATCGGAATCTCGTGTGCTCGTGCCCGGCGATGGAGGCGTACGAGTAGCCGCGGGCTGTTGGGCGGCGCTGGGCTGACTTAATTAAGTCAGGGGGGGCACTCACGCGTCATCCCGATGGGCGTTCGCGACCCCCTGAAACCCCCCTCGCACGGCACCGTCGCTTCGCGACGCTGCCGTGCTCTACGTGTCACTTGCACAGCGTATTCAAGCGCGCGAACGTGTCGTCGGGGCCGGGGGGCGGCGCGAGGCCTCGCGCCATCCGGGACCGTTCCAGGAGCGTCGAGCCATTCTTCGTCGGCACGTCGGACTCGGTGGCGGAATACGCCGGATCGGACTGCGCCTCCGGCAGCGTGACCAGATCGAAGCCGTGCTCCCGGATCAAGTCCATGAGCTTCGGGAGCATGACCATCTGGAACGCGCCGACGTGCAGGAGCATGACGTGGCCGATGTCGTGCCCGTAGAGGCGCTGCGCCTCCTCCCGCCCGCGTGAGAGCGCGGCCGCGGCGCGACTCGCGTAGCTCTCCTTCAGCCACTCGACGCCGGCGGAATCCTTGGCGGTGAGGCAGCGCGCGTAGGGCTCGTTGTAGGCGTAGTCGTCGAAGCTCATCGTCACTTCGGCCACGCGATAGCCGTGATCCTTGAGGAACCCCGCGATCGCGTGCCGCTTCTCGATCGTCTCCCCTTCGCGCAGGTACGGATAGCGGAACCAGTGCCAGTCGCTCGATCCCATCGACGCCTGCAGCGTCGTCTCGTTGGCGAGCGCATCCTGCTCGAAGGCTTCGACGGAGTTCGTGTGGAGGTCCATGTGCGAGAACGTGTGATTGCCCAGCGGGTGCCCGGCGGCGCGCCAGATCTCCAGGAATCCGGCCGTTTCCGGAGCGTCCCGGATGCCCTTCGCGTTGATGAAGCCGTAGGTCGGCGGGGCCTTGGCGGACCGGAGGGTGGCCACGATGCTCCGCGCGACCTCGGCGCGGGTCGTCCCCGGCGGCAAGGGGCCATGGACTGGGAGGTCGTCGAAGGTGAGGGCCAGCTTCGTCTTCGCCGGCGGGACGGCGGCGGGCGTGGGCGACGGCGCCGGCGCGGCGGCGGACACGGACGCGAGCACGATCAGCGCGGAGGCCAGGCGAGTCGGGGACACGGTCGAGTCTAACCCGCGCCGCCGAGGAGGCCCCGCGCCCGCGCCTCAAAACCGGAAGCGTGCGCCGATTTCCACACGTCGGCCTGGGACCGCTTCCACGGCGCGCCCGAAGAGCGGCGAGCCGACGACGTTGCCGTAGCGCGCGACGTTCAGACGATTGAGGACATTGCTGGCCAGCGCGTAGAGCTGGACCCCGTAGCGCTGATCGTCGGGCCCGCCCCCGACGTCGGGCGGTCCGTCTTCGCCGCCGAGGCGGATCGCGATCATCTGCGGCGCCCGCGGGCCGTTCTGGCGCGTCCCCCCGAATCCGAAGTCCCAGGTCAGGCGAAGACCCGTGTCCACCGTCCAGCCTCCGCGCTCCGCGTTCCGCGTCGTGCCTGCGGGCCGGTCGCTCGCGAGCGTGTCGCCGTTGTCGTCGCGGCCGGTGATCGCGTCCCAGGGGGCCCCGGACTGGGCGTAGAGCTGGCCGGAGAGACGCAGGCGCCCCATCACGCGCCAGTGCCCGAACCCGAAGATGCGATGCCGTACGTCGTCCGCGGCCGGTCCCCATTCCGCGGCGAGGTTCGTGTCGTCGGCGGGAAGCGCCAGCGGTCCATCGGAGTCGTTGCGGCTGGAGCGGAACATGTACCCGATCATCCCCCCCGCCCGCCGGCCGGGAGCGCCGAACATGACGTCCGTGCGTACCGTGTGGGCGCGGGCCCGACCTTCCGCGCGCACCTCGAAGAGCCGTCCGCCGTCCCGCGCCAGGTTGCGGGCGCGGAGCTCGTCCGCGCCACGCTCGTACGCGTACTCCGTGTTCATCCGCACGGGGCCGAAGGAGCGCTCGAGCCCGAGCGACAGCCGCGTCGTCCGCGGCTGGACGAGGTCCGAGGCAAGGGCCCAGCGCCGCGTCGTCGAGGACGCGGAGGCGCCGGAGGCGAAGGGATCGGTCCAGACCGGCGTATCGATGGAGACGTCGTGTGTGTGCGTCCCGTCGGCGCCCCGCACCTGCGCCACCGGATCCGCCTCCAGCCAGTCGAAGAACCGGCCGGCGCCCGCGCGCAGGGTGAGGGTCGGCCGCACGGCCCAGACGAGGCCGAGGCGAGGCGCGAAGTTGGACGCGCCCGAGGCGAAGGACTGCGCCTCGTAACGGAGTCCGCCGTTGATGGCCACGGCATCCGTCGGCCTCCAGTCGTCCTGCGCGTACACGCCGATGCGGTGGAGGTCGACGGAGACGCGTGGATCGCCCGTGCGCTGCGTGAACAGCCGCGGCCGCTGTGCCCGCCAGTCCGCGAGGCTCGCGAACGTGTACGTGCCTTCCGCGTTGCGACGCTCGTCCGTCCGCACGAAAGCGCCCTCGTAGAGGAGCCCACCGCGCACGGCGTGCCGGCCCCATGCGCGGGAGAGGTCCTGGCCCACCTCCACGCCCCACGTCCGGCGCGCACCCGACAGCGTCGCGCCCCCGGACGAGAAGGCGCCGAGGACATCGACGGCAGGACCGCCCGTCTGCGGCGTCCAGGTCGTGGCCTCGCGGCGCAGTTGCAGCCGCGTGTCCGTGGCCCAGGAGCCGAGGGTCACTCCGGTATTGGAGAGGCGCAGCAGGTCCTCGGCGCGGTCATCCGCGTAGCCCCGTTCGGGCAGGACGAGGCCGCCCGTTCCCACGCCGTCACGGTCGAACGTGCCTCTCTGGACCTCCGCGCGCGCGGTCTGGGTCTTGCCCCAGGCGTGCTCGACCCGTCCCTGCAGGTCGAGCTTGCGCTGGGTGGGACGCACGGTTGCGGGCGCACCCGGGGAGAGCGCGGTGACCGCGGAGACGTCGGTGGCATCGCGCGACTGGAGCTGCAGCGAGAGCGACGTCTTGTCCTTGCGCAGCGGACCGTCCAGGGTCAGGGACACGCGATGCGCCGTCTGGGCCCCGCCCGCGGACGCGAGCGGGGGACGCGAGGCCCAGGCGCCGTCGCGCAAGGCACCGCCTACCGCCGTCCGCCAGGATCCGAGGCCGGGCTTGGTGACGATGTCGATCCCCGGATGGCCACCCTCGTGGTACTCGGCGGCGAAGCGATTGGTCTGGATACGGATCTGCCGGATCTGGCTCTTCGGGGGCAGCCGGCCGCCGCTGAATCCGTTGACGCGGAGCAGCGCGCCCGGGCCCGCCCGCCGCCGCAGCTCGTTCTCCATCTCTTCGGGGTCGTCGGGCAGGGACGCGATCTCCTCCGGCGTCAGCACCTGCGAGAACGATCGCGCGTGGGCGAGCGACTCGCGCGTGTCCTCGCCCACCGTGACCTTCTCCTCGCGGCGGGCCAGGGTGAGCCGGACGCCAACGAGGCCTCTCGCGTCGGGCGCAATCTCCGGCTCGGAGACCGGCTCGAAGCCACGCGCCTCCACGAACAAGGCGCAGGCGGCCGGGTCCACGACGGAGAACGCGGCCTCGCCACTCGCGCCGGTCTCCGCCTTCCGCTCCCGCGCCTCCGCGCAACGCAGCGTCACCGCCGCCCTGGGGACGGCGGCACCGCTCGGATCGAGGACGCGCACGCGCACGGCGGCCGCGAGGAGAAGGCCCAGGAGTTCCACCGTCAGACCTTCTTGCGGAACTTGTCCGCGGTGAGCTTGGGGTCGTTGAGCGTGTAGTGGGAGACCACGATCTCCTCGTACGGCTTGCCCTCGAGCGTCTTGTTCAGGGCGTGCGGGAGGAGGACGCCGCCCACGCGCTTCCAGTCGGAGAGGAAGAGGGTGGCCTCGACGGGAGGCGGAGGCGTGGGCAGCGCTTCCGCCGGTGCGGAGCTCCCCGGCCCGGAGTGGCCGCTGCCCGGTCCCATCTGGCGGCGGACCATCATGCGCGGCCGCGAATCGGGGAACGTGAGCATGAGCGGCCGATGCGTCTTCTGATCGACGAACAGCCGGGCGTCGAGCCCGCCGCCTCCCGTCACCTGCAGGACGTCGGCCCGCCCCTCTGGCGCCTCCGCCTCGCCCACCCACGCGTACTCGGCACCGCCGCCGCCCGCGAGCAGGGTGACCAGGAAGAGCGCGGATTCGCGCCGCACGCGGTCCTTCATCCGCGCCTGCGCTCCCGCGTCTCCGGGCGGCGCGGTGCGAATCACCACGTTCGCGGCGGAGGCCACGGGGAGCGCGCCCGCCCAGGCCTCGTCGCCGTCGAGCCCGGTGGCGAGCGGGATGCCGGGCATCCCCGGCATCGGCGAGACGGTGTCGACGCGCAGGTAACGGTCGGGAAGGAGCGCATCCACGCGCACGCCGCCCGACATCTCCATCTCGCCGTCCTCGCCGGGCAGACGGCGGCGGAGCTGGCCTTCGAGTGACACGGAATGGACGGCGGCGAGCGCGTCTTCGCCTCCGAGGGCCTGGCGCGCCGCCGCCAGCACGCGCTGGGCGCGCCCGGCCGCGTCGGCGGCGACGGGCTCGGCCGAGGACAGCGGTCCGGGGAAGGACAGGATCGAGGCGGACACGGCCAGGGCGCGGACGATCGTGGACAAGGGGCACCTCCTCGTGCGCACCCAATATCGGCAGCGGGCACGCCGCGTGGTGAAGGGCCGGTAAAGGTGTTGTCAAGAGGTTGTAAAAGTCCCCGGCGGCGAGGATGCGCGGCCGGCGCCGGTTGCTACACTGGCGGCCCTGGTGACGATGCGCCGTCTCCTTCGCGATCCCCTACCGCTGCTGGCCGTGCTCATCGGCGCGCTGCTGGCCGGCCTCGCCCTGCTGCAGCACCGCTGGCTGGCCGCGGTGAGCGCGGCGGAGCGGACGCGCATGCGCACGAGCGCCGCCGGGCGGGCGGAGGCGTTCGCGCACGACCTCGATCGTGAGCTGACCCGCGCGTTCCTCATGCTCGGCGTCGATGCGGCCGCGGTCGAGCGCGGCGATCACGAAACCTATGCGCAGGCCTACGCCAGCTGGAAGGCGCGCGCCGCGTACCCGGACCTCGTCGCGGACGTCTGGCTGGTGGAAGCGGTACCTCGCGGGGGAGGGGAGGCGCACGTGCGCCGGTTCGATCCCGCGTCGGGCCGGTTCGTCGACGACCACGTACCCGCGGAGATGACGGCCCTGGTGGCCCGTCTGACCACCGGCGGCAAGGGGGATCACCCCGGTCTCGTCGCCAGCCTGGGCTCCACGGACGTGACCGTGCCCGCCGTCCTCATCCCCGCGCCGCAGAAAGACCCGCTGCCCGAGCCTCTGCCGTCCGGCGCACGCGATCACGTCTTCGTCTTCCGGCCCGACATGGAGCCGGCGACGTGGTCGGTGGTGCGCATCGATCGCCAGGCGCTGGACCAGCGCATCCTGCCCGACCTCGCCCGGAAGCACGTGGCCGGCGGCGACGGGCTCGAGTACCACGTCACGATCAGCGCGCCCGGCGTCGGCGGCGCGGCCGGACCGCGGGTCGTCTGGCGCAGCGATCCCGCCGCTCCCGGGCCCGGAGCGAGCGCGGACGCGACGGCGAGCGCTTTCAGCGTGCGCTTCGACGACATCGACTCCGCGATCCTGGCCAACCTCGCTCCCGAGCGCGCGCGGCCGACGGCGGGTGAGATGCCGGGGGAGACGCCGCACACGACGGTGAAGAAGATGTTCGCGCTGCGCATCACGTCCGGGCCCGGGCCCGGAGGCCAGGACCCGCGCGCGCCCTGGACGATCGCGCTCTCCCATCGCGCGGGCTCGGTGGAGGCCGCGGTGGCGGCCACCCAGCGGCGCAGCGCCGCGGTGGCGGGGGCGGTGCTCCTGCTCCTCGGCGGCAGCGCGGCCCTCGTGATCGTGTCCGCGCGGCGCGAACGGCGCCTGGCCGGGCGCCAGCTCGAGTTCGTGGCCGCGGTGAGCCACGAGCTGCGCACGCCGCTGACCGTGATCCGCTCCGCCGCCGAGAACCTGCGCGACGGCCTCGTGGTCGAACCCTCGCGCGTGCGCGAGTACGGCGCCGTGCTGCGCGAGGAAGGCCGCCGGCTCACGGACATGGTCGAGCAGGTCCTGGCCTTTGCCGGTGCGGACAGCGCCGGCGCGGATCGGGGCAAGGCGGTCGACGTGGAGCGGCTGGTCCAGGCCGCGGTCGCCGACGCCGGACTGGAGGCGGCGGGAATCGAGGCGCACGTCGAGATCGAGCCGGGCCTCCACGCTTCCGGGGACGAGGCCACGCTGGCCGCGGCCCTGCGCAACCTCCTCGTGAACCTGCGGAAGTACGCCGCGGAAGGTCGCTACGCGAAGGTGGCCGCGCGCGCGGCGGGATCGATGGTCGAGATCGTGGTCGAGGACCGCGGGCCCGGGCTGGGCGCGGACGAAGTCCGCCGCGTGTTCGAGCCGTTCTTCCGCGGCCGGTCCGCGGCTCAATCCCTGGCCCCGGGCAGCGGCATCGGTCTGGCCCTCGTCCGGCGCATCGCGGAGGCGCACGGCGGCAGCGTGGAGGCGCGGCCCCTCGAGCGGGGGATCGCGTTCGTGCTGCGTGTCCCCGCGGCCGCGCCCGCGGACGCCGTGCCGGAACGTGCGCCCGCGCGCGAGGAGATCGGGTGAAGCCGCGGCTCCTTCTCGTCGAGGACGAGCCCGGGGTCGTGCTCGCCCTCACCGATCGCCTGCAGGCGGACGGCTACGACGTGGCCGTGGCCCGCGATGGGGAGGCGGGACTGCTCCGTGCCTCCGCGGAGGCCTTCGACCTCGTGCTGCTGGACGCCATGCTGCCGCGCCGCAACGGCTTCGACGTCCTGCGCGAGCTCCGCGCCCGCGGCGTGGGCACTCCCGTCCTCATGCTGACCGCGCGCGGCCAGGTCTCGGACAAGGTCCGCGGCCTCAAGCTCGGGGCGGACGACTACGTGACCAAGCCCTTCGACAACGCGGAGCTGCTCGCGCGCATCGAGGCCCGCCTGAGGCCGTCGCACGCGGGTACGTCGGCGCCGCCACGGGCGCCCATCTCGGTGCGCGACCTGACCATCGACGTGCGCGCGGCCGAGGTGCGCAAGGGCGGGCGGCCGGTGGACCTCTCACCCCGCGAGTTCCACCTCCTCCGCTACTTCGTCGACCATCGCGGCGCCACCCTGTCGCGATCGGAGCTCCTGCAGCACGTCTGGGGCTACGACGCGGATGTCTCCACGCGTACGGTGGACGTGCACGTGGCCTGGCTGCGCCGCAAGCTGGAGGACGACCCCCGCCACCCGCAGCTCATCACCACCGTCCACGGCATGGGCTACCGGCTGGAGGCCTGAGCCCTCACTTCGTCCACGGCTCCTTGACCACGCGCTCCATGGGCACGCCGCGCGGCTGTGGGCGCTCCGCCTCCCGCGTCTTCAGGTCGTAGCGGTCGCCGGGGGCGAGGAGGTAGAACTGTCCGCCGGAATCGATCCGCCGCGTGTGGTCGTAGATGGCGACGTAGCCAGAGCCCATCACGTCGAAGCGGTCGCCGCGCACCACGATCGCGGTGTCCTCGTCGAGACCGATGCCCAGCAGCTCCGGATGGCTCTCGATGACGGGGATGAGGTCGAACTGGCGATTGCGCTTGAGGAGATGCTGGTCGATGGCCACGTTCTTCAGGAAGGCCAGCCCCTCGACGTGGTCGCCGACCATGATCGTGTTCCCCTTGGTGTCGCCGCGCACCATGAACGAGCCCAAGATGGTCGCGCCGGCGGACGTGCCTCCGATCACGCCGCCGCGGGCGAGCACGTCGCGGAGGGCGGCCTGCGTGCGCGTGCCGAGGTAGGCGTCGGCCAGGCGCCAATGCCGTCCGCCCGGGAACCACACCCCGCGCGCTTCGCGCAGCGGGGCGACGAAGGCCTCGGAGTCGGCCACCTTGCGGTCGCGCGTGTGGATCAGCTTGACGTGGCGCGCCCCCGCGTCCGCGAGGTCGCGCAGGTCGCCCGCATAATCGGAGAGATCGTCGCTCTCGCCCGCCGTGGGGATCAGGACGAGGCTCGCCTCGGGGCCGCCGGCGAGGTCGAGGAAGCGTTTCAGGATCGACTCGCTCTTCAGCCCGCCGCCGACGATGACCAGCGTGCCCCTGGCCGGACCGATTTCGGGTGGCGTGACGGACGGAGACGGCGACGGGAACGGAGACGGGGATTGCGCGAAGGTCGGACCCGCGAGAAGAGCGGCGAGGGACAGCGTGAGCAGGAGCTTCATCCGGCGAGCCTACGTCAGAACCCCGCGGGCGGGATCAGCGACTCGAGGACGCGCCGGCGAGCACGGCGCCCGCGGCCGGCAGCGACGCGGCCTCCCAGCCGCCGCCCAGCGCCTTCACCAGCGCCACGCCGCTCGTGAGACGGCGCGTCAAGAGCTGCACGGCGGCGCGATGGTTGTTGAGCGCCGCCTGCTCCGCCGTCACCACTTCGAGATAGGTCGTGATCCCGCCGTTGTAGCGGTTGCGCGCGATGGCCACCAGCCGGTCGGACGCGGCCACCGCCGCCGCCTCCTGCGCCGCCTCCGTGCCCAGGATCCGTTGCGCGGCCAGGCCGTCCTCGACCTCCTGGAAGGCACCGAGAGCGCTCTGCCGGTAGGCGGCGACGGCGGCGTCGTAGGACGCGCGGGCCTGGTCGACCGCGGCCCGCCGACGGCCGCCCGAGAACAGCGTCTGCATCAGCGACGGACCCAGCGACCAGAAGCGGCTCGGCGCCGAGAAGAGGCTGCCCAGGCTCGTGCTCTGAAGGCCTGCGGTGGCGGCCAGGAGCAGGCGGGGGAAGAAGGCCGCGGTGGCCACGCCCACCTGCGCGTTGGCGGCGGCGACGCGTCGCTCGGCGGCCGCGATGTCGGGCCGGCGCTCGAGCAGCTCCGCGGGAAGCATGGCCGGGATCGGGGGCGGCGTGGTGTCGATGGGCGAGGGCGGCAGGGTGAGCTCGGCGGGCGCCTTGCCCACGAGCACGGCGATGGCGTGCTCGAGCTGGGCGCGGTCGATCTCGAGGTCCGTGGCCTCGACGCGCGTCGTCTCGAGCTGCGTCTCCGCCTGGGCCACGTCGACGCCGGAGACGATACCCTGGTCGTGCCGGTTGCGGTTGAGCTCGAGCGCGCGCGCGTAGTTGTCCACCGCTTCGCTGAGGAGCCGCCGCTCGGCGTCGAGGCCCTTGAGGAGGAACCAGTCCGTGGCCAGCTCCGCGTGCAGGCTGAGGCGGACTGATTCCAGGTCGGCCGCGCTGGCCTGCGCCTCCGCGACGTTGGCCTCGAGGTTGCGGCGGATGCGGCCGAAGACGTCTGCTTCCCACGACAGGTCGATGGGCACCTGGTAGGTCGTGGTTCGGGACGTGCTCGACGACGTCGTGCCCTGGCCGTTGCTGCGGTTGCCGTTGTGGGAGATGGTGACTCCGGCGCCTCCCGTCACCGTGGGCAGGAGGTCGGCGCGCGCCCCGCGGGCGAGCGCGCGGGCCACGCGGTAGTTCGCCTCTGCCCGCGCGAGGTCCTGGTTGGCGAGGTCGACCTGCTCTTCGAGCGCGCTCAGCTCGGGCTCGCCGAACGCGTCCCACCAGGGGCCGCGGGGGGCGGCGTCGCGCGGCTCCGCCGGCTTCCAATCCTCGGCACGCTGGCCGGGGACCGCCTCTTCCTTGAAGGCGGGTGGAGTGGGCGCGGAAGGGCGCACGTAGTGGGGACCGACCGCACAGGCGGACACCGATACGGAGGCCAGGATGGCCACGGCAACGGCCTCTCCGCGGCTCACGCGTCCCCCCGCGCGACCACCGCCGCTTCCTTCGGCCGCCGGCGTCGTCCGCTCAGGCGCGCCATGCGCAGCCGGAACCGGTCGAGATAGAGATAGACGACGGGCGTGGTGAACAGCGTGAGCATCTGGCTGAAGAGGAGGCCGCCCACGATGGCGATGCCCAGCGGGCGGCGCAGCTCCG
>DASTLK010000463.1:0-4081 GCA_035715025.1 Vicinamibacteria bacterium | reverse complement strand
CCACCACGTCGGCATGGCGCGCGCGATCACTCCCGCGGGCCCCTTCATGTCCAGCTGCACGGCCGGGAAGGTGAAGAGGACTTGCGGGATGAGCAGGATGGGCAGGAGGGTCATGGCCCGATCCGCGGTGGCCGCCATCGCGGAGACGGCGAGGCCGGCCAGGATCCCCACCAGCGACGCCAGCATCATGCCCCCCAGCAGGAGCGGGAACCGGCCCGGGATGCCGAACCACCGGTCGAGGATCACGAGGAAGAGCACGCACTGCACGAGCGCGAGCACACCGAGCACCGCCACCTTGCTCGCGAGGTAGGGGAGGATCCGCAGGTTCACCATGCGCTCGCGCAGGTAGATCGGGCGTTCCTTCACCAGCTCGCGCACGGCGTTGGAGCACCCGAACCAGACCGCGGTGAGCGCGAGCAGGAACAGGATCGTGTTCTTCGGCTTCGTGAACGCGACGTCGCCCGGACCATAGAGGAGCGAGAGGCCGATGAGGCCGGCGATCAGGGGCGCCTGGGCCACCAGCAGCCAGGCGTTGCGCGTGTCGCGCGTGAGGGTGGCCAGGTAGCGGCGGGAGAGGATTGCCAGCTGCCGCCAAGCGGGTGCCCCGCGGCGGGCGGGGATCGCCAAAGGGATGGGAACGGGCTCGGGCACGGAGACGGAAACGGGAACGGAGGAGCCGGCGGGCGCGGAAAATTCCGCCTGCCACTGCTCGGCCGTCTTCTCCTTCAGGCGCGCGTACAGGTTCACCATGTGCTCGATGCCGAACCGCTTCCGCGCCTCCGCCGCCGGCCCGTGGAAGGCCAGCCGCCCGTCCACCAGCAGCACCACCGCGTCGCACAGGTGGATGTTGTCGAGGGTGTGCGTGACCAGCACGACCGACTTGCCCTTGTAGCTCAGCTCGCGCAGCAGGAGCATGAGGGCCTCCTCCAGGCCGGGATCGAGCCCGCTCGTGGGCTCGTCCAGGAAGAGGAGGGTCGGCTCCGTCAGCAGCTCTGACGCGATGGACACGCGCTTGCGCTGTCCGCCGGAGAGGCGGTGGATGGGCGCGTCCGCGCGCTCGGTCAGCTCCAGGGTGGCGAGCACCTGGGCCACGCGCCGCGCGCGCTCCTCGGGGGTCGTGTCCGGCGGCAGGCGGAGGCGTGCCGTGTAGTCGAGGCTCTGGGCCACCGTCAGCTCGCGATGGACGAGGTCGTCCTGGGGCACGTACCCGACGCTGGCCTTGAGGGCCGCGAACTCGCGATAGAGGTCGGCGCCGTTGAGGAGGACCTGCCCCTGCTGGGCCGGCCGCGCGCCGCTCAGCGCGGACAGCAGCGTGGACTTGCCCGCGCCCGACGGCCCGATGATCGCGGTGAAGGAGCCGGGGGGCAGGGTCAGCGAGATGTCCCTCAGGATCGTGTGCCGTTGCGCGGAGGCGCCGATCGCGCGCGCCTCCAAGCGGGCCCGATGGCGGGTGTCGAGGACCTGCAGGCGCCGGCCGGCACCGGTGACCACGAGCACGAAGGGGCCGATCACCACGCGTGCGCCGTCCGCGACCGTCGCGCGGTCGGTGCGCGTGCCGTCCACGAAGGTGCCGTTCGAGCTGTCCAGGTCCTGGACACTCAGCGCGCCTTCGAGGCTCGTGAAGCGGGCATGCTCGCGGCTGACGATCGGCGAGTCGAGGCGCAGGCCCGCCTCCTCGGCGCGCCCCACGAGGAGCGGCGTGTCGCCGACCGTCACCTCCTGCAGGAGCACGCCGTCCTGGCGCCGCGCGGCCAGATCCTCGAAGCGGGGGATGACGACGGTCGCGCCCGACGACGCGGCGCGGGCGGGGGCGAGGATCTCCGCCTTCATCTCGGGGCCGCCCGGGCCGAGGCCCAGGACGTCGCCGTGCCGCAGCGGGCTGCGCTCGATGCGCTGCCCGTTGAGGTAGGTGCCGTTGCGGCTCTCGAGGTCGATGACCACGTAGCCGTCCTGGAGGCGGACGATCTTCGCGTGCTGCGCCGACACGATGCGATCGGAGGGAGTCCAGACCGAGCTGCCCTCGGCGCGGCCGATGCGCAGGACCGCGCCCGCGAGCTCGACCGAGGCCCCCGCGCGCGTGCCCGTCACGAACGTCAGCCGCAGCCGGCTGTCCGGACCGGGGACGGGTCCCGCGGGGACAGGGGCGAGCGGGCCGGCCACGGCCGCCGCCGCCGGCGGCGCCGGCCGCGCGGGCAGGAGGCTGGGGTCCACGACGAGCGTGCCGCCCTCCGCCATCTCGACGCGCAGGCGCGGCCCCTCGGCCCCCAGCGCGAACACGTCGCCGTCCGCGAGCTCCGCCTCCTCCACGTCGTGGCCGTCGACGAAAGTGCCCGTGCTGCTGTCGAGATCGCGCAGGAGGAGACGGCCGTCCTGGACGCGCAGGAGCGCGTGACGGCGGCTGACCGTTCCGTCGTCGGCGGGGAAGACGACCTGCGCTTCGTGAGGGTCGCGGCCCAGCACGACCTCTTCCGCGTCCAGGTCGCGGACGCGGCCGGCCAGGCCGCCGGTGAGATGGACCAGGCGGTACTTCATGCCCGGTGGCGCGGCTACTCGACCGTCGCGCGCAGCGTCATCTCGACGCGAGCGGTCTGGCCCGCCTCGTCCACGCCGGCCAGGAAGCGCTCGCGGAAGTCCGCGTCGCGGAAGGGGACGCCGCCGAGCGTGATCTCTTCGCCCTCGCGGACCACCACTTCCGTGGACAGCTCGTTCACTTCGACCGCCTGCGAGTTGCCCCCCGCCCGGTAATCGAAGCGCGGGGTGAGGCGGACCAGGATGGTGCCGTTGCCGAGCACGCGCGGCTCGACCACCATGCTCGTTCCCACTTCCTGCCACACGATGTTCTGCGCCCACAGCCCGTGCGTGACGCCCCAGGTGTACAGCCACTCGGCGTAGGGCACCTCCTCCGCCACGGTGAGGCTGGCTCGTCCGCCGCTCAGGACGAGGAGCTGCTGGCGCGCGTTGACGCTCGTGCGCGCGCTCGACTGCTGTCCGCCGATCTCCACGCCGCGCGGTGGCGGCCGCCGGCCCACGCCCACGCGGACGGGGCCGCCGCCGACCGTCCCCGAGGCTTCGAGCCGGCGCTCGCGGTCAGTCCGCTCCAGGTGCGCCGTGACCTCGATGCGGATGTTGCGCGGAGCGACGTTGAGCGTGCGCAGGGCCTCGGCCACGCGGGCGTGCACCTCCGGGCGATCGGAGACGACAAGGCGATGCTGAGCGGGGTCGGGATAGACCCGGCCTTCGGGGGAGAGCAGCCCGCGCACGACGTCGGCCGCCACGGCGGGATCGGTCAGGCCGAGGTCGTAGACGCGCATCTCCGTTTTGGCGGCGGAGCGCGGATTGAGTGGCTGCGCGGACAAGGGTGCGGCGGCGAACGCGGCCAGGGCGACGACGGCGAGCGCACGCATAATAGGCCTCACTCTGCCGCCTCCGCGGCGGCGTTGCAACCGGAAAGGGGAGAGGACGCGGTGGCACAGTTCGGCCTGACCGACGGCGAGGCGGCGCTCCTGCGGCGGATGACGCCGCCCTGGCGCATCCAGGAGCGGCTCGATGCCATGGACTACGACGCGGACGGAGCGGGCTGTCGCTCGCCGCGCCGCGTCCTGCGCGAGCGCCGCGTGCAGTGCATGGACGGCGCCCTTTTCGCGGCGGCGGCCCTGCGTGTCCAGGGGCACCGTCCGCTGCTCTTGGACCTGGAGGCGGTTCAGGACGTCGACCACGTGGTCGCCGTATTCCGCGTGCGCAACCGCTGGGGCGCGATCGCCCGCTCCAACTACTCGGGCCTGCGCTACCGCGAGCCGCTGTATCGCACGCTGCGCGACCTCGCGGTGTCGTACTTCGAGTCGTACTTCAACCTCCGCCGCGAGAAGACGCTGCGCCGCTATTCCGGTCCCGTGGATCTCTCGCGGTTCGACGCCCGCGGATGGATGACGGCGGAGGAGGATCTCTGGGACATCCCGGACTACCTGGCGAACGTCCGCCACTTTCCGCTCGTCACGTCCGCGCAGGTCCGCGCGCTGGCCACGGTTGACCGGCGCATGTTCGCGGCGGGCCTGGTGGGGCGAGAGTCGGGGAACGGGCGCTA
>DASTLK010000462.1:0-7799 GCA_035715025.1 Vicinamibacteria bacterium | reverse complement strand
CAGCACGGGGAAGCCGCGTGCGGACGCGATGCCGGTGAGGCGGCGCAGGACGGGGGCTCGGCCCCAGCTCGCCTCGTCGAGGCCGTACCAGGCGCGTGTCACTTCCAGGTCGCGATCGCTCACCTCGAAGCGGTCGGGGACGTACGCCACCAGGAAGCGTGTGCCGTGGGCTGCCGTCTCGTTGGCCAGGGCTCCCAGGATACGGTCGACCTGGCCCCAGGCACGGTCGACCTCGGGAGGCGCGTGACGCAAGAAGACGTCCAGCTCGGGTGGCGGGTGCACGGGACGGATGGGCCGAAAGAGCCCGAGCTTCGCCAGCGTGTTGTAGACCCTGGGCCTGCGTTGGAGCCGTTCCTTGATCCATACCCAGAGTGCGGAGCGAACTTCAGCCGTCCGCCTGCGGGTCGACGGCGCGGGCGGAGGTGGAGGCGGAGGGACGGGCTCGTTGGCGACGAGGGGATGCATGGGCCGGAAATCCAGGACGGGTTTGGGGCGGCCATATTCGAAGCTGCTGATGGTGGCTAGAACGTCGTTGTAGCAGAAAAAGAGCACCACGACCTGGGGATGGTAACGCACGCCTTCCTGCCGATAGGCGAGATACTCCTGGTCGGTGCTGTAACCTGCGACCCCTCCGTTGATGACTTCGATTGGACACGCGGGCGCCGTCAGCCTCTTCTCGAGGACCTGGGTCACGCTCTGCTCGAAGGGCACGCTATAGGCCTCGGGGAAGGAGTCCCCGAGGGCGAGCACCCGAAACGCCGAGCCTTCGTAGCTGCGCTCGCGGTCATGCAACCCCTGGGAGTTCGTCCTCAGCTCTACTTCGTACTCGCGCCGGTGGAAGAAGGCCCGCGCGTTCGGCTTGTCCCGCCAGCCCAGGACGGGGTCGTGAACCTGGTACTGCGCAAACTCGTTCTGTTCCTTGCCCCTCCCGCGCCGGCCAAGCGACACTCGCGCCACTCCTTCCATCACGAGCAGCGTGACGGCGATGACGACGAGCGAGAGGCCCAGGTTGATGCAGACCGAGCGGAGACGCGTGGACGTTGGTCCTGTCTCAGGAACTGACGACAGGAAGAGTACCATCGCCGCCGTGCCCGCCGATTTTTTTGAAGTGGAAAAGCGCGGCAGCACGGCGCGCACCGAGACGGGCGCCTACATCGAATCGGCGACCGGAATCCGCGATGGCGCGCGCACGGGGCTGGCCGCGGTCACGACGGGCGTCCTCTTCCTGGCTTCCCTCTTCTTCATTCCGCTCGTGGAGCCGCTGCAGTCCCTGCGCTACGCCTATGCGCCCGCGCTGGTCGTCGTGGGCCTGCTCATGCTCGCGTCCGCGCGCCACATCGCCTACCACGACATGACGGAGCTGGTTCCCGCGTTCGCGACCATCGCGCTGCTCGTGTTCACCTACAACATCGCGAACGGTCTGACCGCCGGCCTCGCCCTCCATCCCATTGTCAAGGTTGCCGCCGGGCGAGCGCGCGAGGTCAGGCCCGGGGCCTGGGTTCTCGCCGCGATGTCCTTTCTTTACTATGGTTTCGGGATTCCACATTAACTGCTCCCCCCGCCTTCAATGGCATGGATCTCGCAGTAGCAGGGCGACGTGCGGCCCATCGCGCTTCCCGGGTCGCCCGTCATCAATCCACGACTTTTTTCGGCACTCATTTCTGCCGGGATAGCGAGGTCACCGGATGCCGTACAAGTTCTTCGACACCCTGCTCGAGAGCAAGACCGGCGGACGGCCCAAGCGCAAGCTGACGCTCCCCGTTTCCATCGCCATTCATCTCGTCGTGCTGACGGCCGTGCTCGTCGTGCCGCTCCTGAGCTTCGGGGATCTCCCCGATCCCGTGATGAGCAGCGCCATCCGCGCCTATCTGGTGGAAGCGGCACCACCGCCTCCACCGCCGCCGCCTCCTCCTCCACCTCCGCCCGCGGCCTCCGCGCCGAAGCCCGTGACCGCGCCGAAGGTCGAGCAACCCAAGCCCGTCGTGCAAGAAGAGCCGAAGTTCACCGCACCGGTCGAAGTCCCAAAGGAGATCCCCAAGCCGGAGCCGGCCACGGGTCTCGACTCCGGGCCAGGTGAGCCGGGCGGCGTCGTCGGCGGCGTTCAAGGCGGCGTGAAGGGTGGGACCGAAGGCGGCGTGGTCGGCGGCACCATCGGCGGCGTCCCGGGCGGCACCCTGGGCGGCGTGGTCGGTGGCGTCGCCGGTGGCGCACCGAAGGAAGAGCCTCCGGCCACGCCCAGCGGACCGGTCCGCGTGGGCGGGAAGATCCATGCGCCCTCCAAGCTCAACAACGTCGCCCCCGTTTACCCGGCGATGGCGAAGCAGGCGCGCGTCGAGGGTACGGTGATCCTCGAGGCGACGATCAGCGAGCAGGGGCGCGTCACCGACGTGAAGGTGCTGCGTGGAATACCGCTGCTCGACGGTGCGGCCCTCGACGCCGTGAAACAGTGGCACTACAGCCCGACGCTCCTCAACGGGACGCCGGTCCCCGTCGTCATGACGGTGACGGTCAACTTCCGACTGAATGGCGATGGCCGGTCGAGCGCGCCCGCGGCGGCCAAGCCCGCTCCCGCGACCGAAGCTCCGGCGGCGACCGAAGCCCCGGCCCCGCAGCCGTCCCCGCCCCCGCCCTCCCGCTAACGAGGGCGGTGAGGCGGTTTCCGGGCAGGCCTCCGGATGAGAGGCCTGCCCGGAATGTTGTCGGCGCCCTTACGTCTCAGAAGGCGAGGCCGGCCCGGAAGTAGGCGCGTGTCTCGCCACGAGCGGCGAAGCCGCGCGCCAGCCCGACGGAGAGCGTGACGGGCAAGGCGTGGCCGAGGGTGAGATCCGTGCCCAGGGCGGCGCCCGCCGCCGTCTTGAGGTCCCCCCACCGGAAGTCGCCGCTCCATGCGTTGCCGGCGTCCGCGAACACAGTGCCGTGGAGATGGCGCACGAACACGGGCAGCAGCCGGTACCCGCGCTGAGGGTGCGCGAGCGGGAAACGATATTCCACGTTGGCATCGACGAAGCGCCGGCCGACGAAGGCATCGTCCGGATAGCCGCGCAGGACGGCGTGGTTCGTGCCGACCACGTCGAGCAGCACCCCGTCCGGGAATCCTCCCACCGCGAATGACTTCTCGAAGCGAGCCTGTCCCACGGTGAACCCGCCGGCGAGGTGAAGCGCCAGGGCATCGTTGGCCCGCCACAGGCGCGAGTAGACGCGCCCGTCCGCCACGACTTTTCCGAGCGAGACGTCGCTGCCCAGGCCCGGAGCCTCCTTGACGTAGGCGACGCGCAGGCGATAGCCCTCGACGGGCGAGATGGAGAAGGGGAATACCTTCGCCGTGCTGATGCTCCACGCGGCCTCGATGCCGCCGAGGTCGACCCGATCGGGCTTGTCCGTGTCCTCGAGCGTCTCGCGCCGCCGCCGCCAGGCCAGGCTGACGGTGTGCGCGGCGCGCAGCGAGCGGTGCAGGGGCAGCGTCGCCCGCACCGTCACCTCGCGTTCGTGCGTGAAGCCTTTCGTCGCGAGGTCGCTCTTGTCCTCCGCGGCCAGGGTGAAGGTGGGCCAGAACCGGTCGTATTGATAGAAGAGACGCCCCCCGGCGCGATCCGTCCCCGTCCCGTAGTGCGCGTCCGCCACCCAGGCGTGCCGGAAGAGCGCATCCGTTCCGCCCGTGACCGCGCCGATCCTGGTTTCGCGCGACGTTCGGTCCAGATAGGGCGTCCAGAAGCGAGGGAGGACCAGCGAGGCGGGCCGATAGGGACGGTCCGGCCCGCTCACGGGCGGCGGCTCGGCCGCGGCCGCCGGGTACGGATCCACGAAAGGGTCGGCCGGCGTCAGCGTGCCGGGTTCGAAAGCCATGGCCGCGATGTCGTAACCCCGGGCGCTGTAGCTCGCGAACGTGATCTCCCGTCCGTCCCCCGCGACGTCCGGGGTGAAGGCGCCTCCGAGGACGTTCGTGACCCGGAACAGGGCGCCGTCCGCCACGCGAACGGCGTACAGGTTCGACACGCCGTCGCGGTCGGAGCGAAAGATCACCTGCGTGCCGTCCGGCGTCCACGCCGGCTCGACGTCCTTGGCGCGATCCGCGGTGAGGGGCGTGGCCTCGCCCGAGACGGGGTCGATGCGCACGATGTCGAGCGCTCCTCCGGGCAGCCAGCGCGAGGCCACCAGGGCATCCCCCGCCGGGCTCCAGCGCGGCGCGCTCCACTGCGTGTCGGCTTCCGAGTGCGTGAGGTCACGCAAGCCCGTGCCGTCCAGCGAGACGACCGCAAGGTCGCTGCGGTCGCCCTCCTGCCGGACGAAGACGATGGTGCGCCCGTCCGGCGCGACGTCGGGGTCGCGCGCGCGCACGCCGTGGGTGATCCATCGCGTCTCGCGCGTGGTCAGGTCGAAGACGCGCAAGTCCGAGCGCACGCGGAAGAGCCGGAAGCTCTCGGGCTCCTCGTACACCAGGGCCTGCCCGTCCGGAGTCCAGGCCAGGGAAGATCCGCCGTTGCGCTTCACGACTTCCCGTTCGCCGCCACCCTCCCGGCGAACGACGTGAATGGACCGGAAGTGGGTCAGGTCGCGATCCGTGAAGGCGATCCATCGTCCGTCGGGGCTGAACCTCGGAGCGGACTGGCGGACGCCGCGCGTGGTGAGAGCGCGCGAGGGGGTGATCCCCCGAGCCCGGATGACCTCCGCCTCCTGATCGAAGGCGGCCCGCATCGAGAGCCGCCACTCCGTCCAGAGGGCGTGGAACGTGGAGCCGGTGACCTTGCGCGCGGTGTACTCGTCCAGGAACGGCAGCACGCGTCCGGAGTGGACGCGGGCCAGGTCCGGCAGCACCGTGGGGCTGGCGCGGGCGGCGAGATCGGCCAGGAAGGCCTCCCCGAAGAAGTAGGCGCCTTGCCCGCCCGGCCAGCGGTCCAGGCCGGCCACCGCGCCGTCCTCGCGCAGGAAGTCCTCTTCCAGAGCCGCCATGCGCAGGACCATGCGCACGTCCGGGTTGCGGCCGCGGCCGAACGCGGTCCCCTGCGTCTCCTCGTAGGTGGCCAGGCCCTCGACCATCCAGGTGGGAGTCGAGGCATTGGGGAAGAGGAACGGCGCGCGACCCAGCACCTTGCGCCCTACCCGCATCAACCCGCGCGCCTCGTCGAGGTGCACGATGTGCAACAGCTCGTGCGTGAGCACGAGGCGGAGCCAGTCGTCGTAGTTGCCGAAGTCCTCGCTGCCGTCGGGGGCGACCGCGCGCACGTGCACGAGCGGATAGGGCAGGGGCGAGGCGAAGCCGTTGGGGTCGTCCTCGACGTCGGCGAGGACGAGGTTCACGCGGCCGACGTGGACGCCGTAGCGGGCTTCGTGGCGCTCCAGGATCTCCGTGGCCAGGGCGGCGGCCCGCCGTGCCATGGCCTCCAGGCCCTGGTGGAAGTGCACGGTGACGCGGTCGGTGGAGAGGCTGCGAAAGCGCAGCTCGGGGGGAAACGAGGCCGCCCAAGCGGCCGCGGCGCCGGCCAGGAGGAGGAAGGCTGTGACGAGCAGCCGGCCGGCGCGGCGACCCATGAACGGACGAGGGTACCATAGCCGCCATGACGCTCTCCCGCCGCCAAGTCCTCCATCTCTCGGTCGGTTCTCTCGTCGGGGCGCTGGCCCCACGCCTCGCGCGCGCGCAGTCCCCGTCCCCATCCGACGAGGTGCCCGCGGCCATCGACGCCCTCCGGCCCTTCACGGACGGCGCCTCGCCCATCACGCTCGACGAGCACCGCGCCCGCATCGCCCGCGCCCAGTCCTTGATGCGCGGCGAGGACCTCGACGCCATCGTGCTCGCCTCGGGCACCGGTCTCGAGTACTTCACGGGCGCGGAGTGGGGCCTCAGCGAGCGCTTCTTCGGCGCGGTGGTCACGCGCGAGGGCGATCCGGCGTGGGTGACGCCCGCGTTCGAGAAGGCGCGTGCCCTCGAGCAGATCCAGGTCGGCGCCGACGTCCGCGCCTGGGAAGAGCACGAGAGCCCTTCCGCGCTCATCGCGTCGATCCTGCGCGATCGGCGCGCCACCGGCCGCGTGGGAATCGAGGAGACGATGCCGTTCACGTTCGGGAATGAGATCGGCGCCGCCCTGCCCTCGGCGCGCGTGGTCAGCGCGACCGCCGTCACCGCCGGCTGCCGCATGATCAAGGACGCGCACGAGCTGGCCCTGATGCGGCGCGCGAACGAGATCACGGTGCGCGCCCATCGCGCGGTCTTCCAGTCGCTCCGGGAAGGGATGACGCAGGCGCAGGTCTCGGGCTTGAGCGCGCAGGCGCACCGCAAGCTGGGGATGGGCGGGGGCGCCCTCGTGCTGTTCGGCCCCGACGCCGCCTATCCGCACGGCACCACCCGCCCGCGCCCGCTGCGCCGCGGCGACGTGGTGCTCATCGACGGCGGGGGACGCCTTCACGGCTACGCGAGCGACATCACGCGGACGGGGGTCTTCGGCGCGCCGCCCACCGAGCGCCAGCGCCGCGTGTGGGACGTCGTGCGCCGGGCCCAACAGGCGGCGTTCGACGCGGCGCGGCCCGGAGTCGAGGCGCAGACCGTGGACGCGGCCGCGCGGCGGGTCGTGGAGGAGGCCGGGTTCGGTCCCGACTACCGCTACTTCACGCACCGCGTGGGGCACGGCATCGGCATGGACGGCCACGAGTGGACCTACTTCGTGCGCGGCAACACGACGAAGCTGCGTCCGGGGATGTGCTTCAGCGACGAGCCGGGCATCTACATCCCCGGGGAGATGGGCATCCGCCACGAGGACTGCATCTTCATCACCGAGACCGGTGCGGAGAACTTCACCCGGTGGACGGGCTCACCGGAGGAGCCGGCGGTCGTCTGAGGCGCGGCTTCAGGGGGCGACGATCGGCGTCTGCTGGAATGCCACCGACTGCCACTTGCCGTTCTTCTTGACGTAGACGCGGGTGAACATCACCGGCCCCTTCAGCTCGATTCCGTTGATCGAGCCCTTGGCGGTGGACTTGCCCGTCACGACGGCCGTTTCGCCATAGACACGGACCTTGAGGTCCGAGACTTCGTTGGCGGTCAGCTTGATGACGCCGGTCTTGATGTCGCTCATCGTCTTCGCCTTGTCCGACAACTGCCCGTTCGCGTTGATGAGGGTGTAGTCGTCGGAGGTCAGGCCGTCGAGTGTCGCGACGTCGGCCTTGACCACGGCCGCCGCGCGCTCCTTCTCCATCTTCTTGATCTGCTCTTCCACGCTGGGAGCGGCGCCCATTTGCGCCCGAGCCGGTGCGGCGGTGAGCGTGGCCACGCCCAGCGCGGCCGCAATGACGACAGTCATTCGAGTCATGACACGACCTCCTCGTAGGAAACCGGAGAGTGGAGCCTTGAGAGCAGCCAGAGCCTAGGAGCGGGGCAGGTCGCGTGTCAATCACGCCCTTGCAGTTCCCTTGGAAATCCCTCGGTCCGATCTAGGGACCGCGGGCGGGCGGCTGCCGCATCGTGTGCGCCGAGGAAGGCCCGCGTGGGGGCCGTCCCGAGGAGGCGAAGCATGTGGAGCGAGGTGCTGTTCCTGGCGGCGTTGGCGGCGCCCAGCGGGACGTTCCGCTGTGAGGCGGTGGAGATCGCCGGCCTGCCCGCGGCCGACGCCGCGACCGCGGTCGCGCTCGCCTGTGAAGAGCTCGCGTCCGTCTCCCACCGCACCGGTTTTTACGGTGTGTCCGTCCGCTCCCTAGGCGAGTCCGTGGTGATGACGGTCAGCCACGCCGGCGCCGCCGATGGCCGCTCGCTGGTGCTGGACGGCTTGAAGGAAGTCCCGATGGCGGCGCGCCGCCTGGCCGAGGCCGTGGTC
>DASTLK010000461.1:0-11347 GCA_035715025.1 Vicinamibacteria bacterium | reverse complement strand
GAGGGGGGTTTCAGGGGGGGTTCGCGAACGCCCATCGCGGATCATGCGTGAGTGCCCCCCCTGACTTAATGAGCTGGGGTTCGCATGGCTGACAAGAAGGCTCTGACCTGGACCGAGCTGCGGGTAGGGGTGGTGGTCATCGTCAGCCTGATCGTCCTCGCCGGCACCATCCTGTACATCGGGTCCGGAGGGGGGTCGCCCTGGGCCCGGAAGTACACGCTCAAGGCCACCATGAAGGACGTCAATGGGCTCAAGCCCGGCGCGCCCGTCCGGGTCGGCGGCGTCGAGGTGGGCACGGTGACGAAGGTCGAGTTCGCCAAGGGGAGCGGAGAGGTCGAGGTCGACATGCGCCTCGACGGCCGCGTGCAGGACCGCGTCACGGACAAGAGCCAGGCCTCGCTCGGCGCGCTGGGCCTGCTCGGCGAGAAGGCGGTCGACATCACCGCCGCCACCGAGGGCACGCCCATCGGAGACAACGGATGGGTCAAGGCCGACAAGGAGGACGCTTTCAAGGGCCTGATGGCGGACACCTCGGAGTCCACGGCCCACATCCGGAAGATCCTCGCCCGCATGGACGCCGGAGAGGGCCTCATCGGGAAGGCGCTGCGCGACGAGGAGCTCTACGACCGGATGACCGACGTGGCCACGCGCCTGCAGGGAGCCCTGGGCAAGCTCGAATCGGATCGCGGCCCCCTGGGCCGGATGATGAACGACCAGGAGATGTCACGCAGCCTCGCGAAGTCCGCGGCCGGGCTGGAGGCCGTCATCTCCCGCGTCGAGTCGGGACAGGGCCCGCTGGGGGCGCTGTCCAAGGACGAAAAGCTCGTGGCCGACCTCAAGGGCGTGACCAGCAGCCTCAACGCGGTCGCGTCCAAACTGCAGCGCGGCGAGGGATCGCTGGGCAAGATGCTCTCGGACGACACCCTGTACAAGCGCCTCGACACGCTCGCGGCGCGGATGGACAGCCTGGCCACGCGCATGGAGAAAGGCGAAGGGAGCCTGGCCAAGCTGATGAACGATCCCGACTTCTACGACAATCTCAACGGCGCGGCCAAGGACGCGCGCTCGCTCATCGCCGACGTGAAGAAGAATCCGAGCAAGTACTTGCGGGTGCAATTGAAGGTGTTCTAATCTAGGTCAGTTCTTCCGACGTTCTTAGCGAGAGGTGACGTCATGACGACGATCGAGGATGACGACGACGACCGCGATTCCAACGCGTCCAGTGTCATCCTGGCTTTCCTCCTGGGTGGGCTGACCGGTGCCGCCGTGGCCCTGCTTTACGCTCCGCGCTCCGGTCAGGAGACGCGCGACCTCCTCAGCGAGCGGATGCGCGAGACGGCCGACCGCGGGCGGGAGCTGAAGGAGCAGGCGGTGGGACGCGGCCGTGCCCTGGTCAACGACGCGACGAACTACGTCGAGAGGCAGAAACAGGAGCTGGAGAGCCGGAAGGAACGGTTCTCGGCTGCGGTGGAGGCGGGCCGGCAGGCCTACCGCGAGGAGAAGCAGAAGGAGAACGTCTAACCACACACTTCGAGGGGGGAATGGACTCGCTGGGGCTGGTCTTTCTAGGAGTGATCGCGCTCGCCTCCCTCGTCCAGGGTGCCTTCCTGGTGGGGCTGGCTTTCGGTGGGCTCCGCATCGCCCGTCGCGTGGGCGAGATCCAGAAGAGCGTGGAGACGGAGATACGCCCGGCCATCGACGACGTCTCCCGGCTGGCGCGCAACCTCGCGTCCGTCTCCGAGCTCGCCACGCAGCAGGCCCAACGCCTGGAATCGGTCGTCGTCCACACCGTGAACCGGGTCGACGAAGTGCGCACTCAGGTGCGGGAGGCGGTCAATCGTCCGCTCGACTCCTTCCGGGACGTGACCGCGGTCCTCAAAGGAGTCAGGCGCGGGCTCGACGTGTACCAGCGGCTGAGCGGTCTCGCGGCCCAGCGGCAGGGCGCCACTCGCCGCTACGCCGAAGACGAGCATCTGTTTATTTAACCGAGCGCGGTCCGCGATCGTTCGCCAGACGACGATCGCGGACCTGACGTCCGCGTCCTCGGGAGCGCGCTTTGAACGAGTTCCGCCTTCGCGCGAGTGAATCGCGCTCAGGCGGAAAGGGGGCGCTCCCTGCGGGCGCTCCTGTCGCGGATGGCAGGCGGTCTGCAGCCGGCACGCCGGCACACAGCGTTACTGCGCGGAGGCCTTCGTGGACTCGATGATCCGGCGCGCCAGGGCGCGCTCCAGCGCCGCGCGTTGATCGCCCTCGAACGACGCCGTATCCACTCGGATCTGGGTCTCGCCGCGGCCCCAGACGACGAGGGCCTCCGTGCCGCGATCCACGTGGGTCACCTCGCCCCAGGGCACGAGCGTCGATCCCGTCAGCTCGCGGGAGTTGAGGGCGTCCGGCTGGATCTCGAGGCGATAGCGTAGACGCGACCCGCCCAGACCTCCCACGGCGATCGCGCAGAGGACGAGGACGGCCTGGACCCACCGCCGCGGTGCCGCCACCGAGGCGGCGGCGAGCAGGACGGCCGCCCCCATGGCCGCGGTTCCCGCCGCCCATCCGTAGTCGATGCGCAGGGCGGCGTTGAGAAGAGTGAGCCGGGGCGACCGCAAGGCCACGGGCAGGATCGCCCCGGCGACGATCACGAGGCCCAGAGCCGTGATCCAGCGCGTGCGTGTGGACATGGCGCGCATGGTACGCGCCGCCCCTGCCACCCGAGGTCACACGGCGATCCGTCCCGGGACGGATGACGGGGCCGCGCCCTAGAGCCGGGTCGACTTGTGCTCGACCCCGTCGTACGAGAGGAGGCGCCCACGCTCGTCGTCCACGGTCTCGATGTGGACGGGACGGCGCCACACGCAGTGGAGGTTCTTCAGGGTGTCGCGCGCCTTCTCGACGTCGAGGGGGATGCCCTCGAAACGGTGCTGCAGGTACAGCTCGCCGCGGTTCGCGTAGTTCGCATCGGTGACGTTGATGATCGGCTGGCCCAGGTTGGTGAGCTGGAAGAGCAGCCGCTCCTTCACCTTCCGCCAGTCCCGGCTGACGATGACGTGGCGCCCGGTGCGCGCGTCGTAGCCGTAGACGAACAGCTGCAGGCGCTGGCAGAACTCCTCGTTCATGAAGGCGTCGATGAACATGACGTCGTTGTAGATCTTCCGGACCTCGAAGATCTTCTGGCGTCCCAGGCCGAGCTTGTGGTCCCAGCGGCGCTTGACCTCGAGGTCCTCACACTCGTCGTAATCCTTGCCGAACTTGCCCTTGTTCCAGCGCTCCTCGATCTCGCGGAACAGCTCGATGCCGATCTTGTAGGGATTGAGCCGGCCCGGGCTCATGGCCAACGTGCCCGAATGCTGGTCCGCGAAGTCGATGACCTCGGAGTCGGTGAGGGCGCGCTGGGTCATGATCGTGGAGTGCCAGTATGAGTTGTGGTTGATGAACCCCTGCGCGGCGTAGCGGTGGGTCTCCTCGACCGAAATGTCGTAGACGTCGGCACGCCCATGCTCGATGGAGACGACCTCGTCGTCCCAGGCCTCTTCGAGGAACCAACGGTGGCCGTCGACGTACGCTCGTAGTGCCTGCTGTTTCCGGTCGAGGCCGAACCCGATCTTCTCCGCGAACACGGCCGCGGACTTGCCCATGACCTGGATGTGCCAGCAACCATCCTTGTGCGGTCGGCGGCGGCTCAGGATCCCGAAATTGAGGAGCAGCAGCTGAACTTGCTCCGACATGCGCCCGCTGCTCGTGCTGAGGATGATGCCTGCCCGGCCGGCATACCCGTCACAGTCGAAATACGCGCGCAGGAAGGACGACACGACGTGAGCGGGCGATCTCAGGATGACGTCCGGCACTGATTTTTGCCGAGCGCTTGGTCCGTGGGTCAGTCCGAGACCGTCGGTAAGGAAGTCGGAGACCGTCTCCGAATGAACCAGGACGCGCCAGCGCCGCCCGTCGAGCTTGAGCCGGCACGGTATATAGAACAGCCTGCCCACGAGGGCCGCGAAACGCCTCGCCTGCGGCTCGTCGCCCGTCGTCAGGCCGAGGTGTCGCTTCACGCGACTGATATGACCGTCCCCGACGAGATACCCGAGAAAGGCGCCGAGGTCCTCGTCCACGCGCTGCGGAATGGCGACCTCGCGTCGGACGTGCGGCTGAATCCCCGGCGTTTGATTCTCGGGCGCGTCGTAGAACTGAAGCGCATACGCCACCGCATCGCGATTGCGGACGTTGCGACCCCGTCGGTAGTCAGCGATGGCCCAATTCGGCACCTGCGCCCACTGCGCCACCTCGGACAGTGTGATCCGCCGCCGCGGCTCCCATTCGAGACCGACCTCGTGTTCCGGCCAGAGACCCTTGCCGCCGGAGACGGCCACCTTGTCTCCGAGCGAGAGGGCGTCGAGGCGGCACCAGGTCTCCCCGTCGGCAACGAGGACGCGATGATTGTTCGAGCCTTCCACCATCAACCCGCGCCGCGTCCTCATCCGGATGGTCGGGTGATCCGCGATGACGTGGCGGTCGTAGACGCGGCGCGTCGATCGGCCATCCGAGACGGATGTGTCGCTGCCATCCACGACCGACTTCATGCTGATGAGGCCACGATCCGTGAAAGCCAGTGAATCAGCGGCCAGGCAGGCCCAGCCCTCGTTGAGCACCTTCGTCATCCCCTGCGGCGCGAAGTAGTACGCTTCCTGCCGCACGATCCCGAGGATGTCGCGCTCCCAGTTCTCGAGCGGCGCATGGTCGATCAGGAACTGCAGGATGTCGCGCTGCGGCTCCTCCGGAACGCGCTTCTTGCGCTTGGCCCGCTCCGCCATCCTGGCCTTCTGCTCTTCGAGGAAGGCCGGGGGATTGATGTACGGCTCCATGTAGCCCTTGCTGGGCAGCCGCGGGATCTTCGCCGCCGGCTCGTCTTCCGCGGGCGGGGCGGGCGGGCGCTCCCTTCGCTCCTGCCGCTCGATGAACGCCGCGTGGTAGTCGAGCAGGTTCTCGAGCGACAGGCAGGCGTCGATGAAGCCCTCCACGGTCTCCACGCCGTGACGGTCGATGTACGACCGCACGCGCGTGGCGTGGTTGGCCATGGCGTCGATCATCCGGCGGTTGGTCTTGGCGAACCACAGGTTGTTCTTGAAGAAGTCGGCGTGGCCGAACACGTGGGCCATCACCAGCTTCTGCTCGACGGCGGCGTTGGCCTTCATGAGGTACGCGTAGACGGGGTTGTTGTTGATGACCAGCTCGTAGATCTTCGACAGCCCGTAGGTGTAGGTCTTGGCCAGCTCCTCGTAATCCATCCCGAACCGCCAGTGGGGATAGCGGGTGGGGAAGCCGCCGTAGGCGGCGACCTCGTTGAGCTGGTCGTAGTCGAGGACCTCGAAGACGACGTCGTAGAAGTCCAGGCCGTATTGGCGGGCGTAGCCCTCGATCTCGTGCCGCCAGCGCTCCAGGTCAGGCGATAGGTTCATCGCGCCTCCCACAGGGTACGGGATCGGACGAGGGGTGACAATGGCCGGCCACCACGACTAAGATTCCAGACGTGGCCACTCCGGAGACATATTCCGTCGCGTGTCACAACTGCCAGGGCGAATTCGACGCCCTCGACGCGACCTGGTGCTCGTGTCTCGTCACCGAGCGCACGCTCGTGTGTCCACACTGCCTCCAGTGTTTCTGCAAGGCGCCCGCCGCCTACAAGAGCCGGTTCTGGTCGAGCGCTCCCAAGGGCCTCTGGGACCGGAAGTTCAAGGAGCACAACGAGGACTTCCATCCGCCCGCGAACCCCGATCCGGACGCGGTCTCGCGGCCGCTGGTGCTCGTCGTCGACGACGAGAAGGACATCCAGCGCGTGGCCACGCGCGTCATCCAGAGCCTCGGTTACGGCCTCGTCCTGGCCCACGACGGGGAGGAAGGGCTCGAGATCGCCCGCCGCTATCGGCCCGAGCTCGTGCTCACGGACGCCCTCATGCCCCGGATGGACGGGCGCGAGATGGCGCGCCGCATCAAGGAAGAAGGCGCGGGCACCGCCGGTGCGCCCAAGGTGGTGGTCATGACGGCCCTGTACACGAACGTGAAGTACCGCGCCGAGGGGTTCAAGGTCTACAAGGTCGACGATTACGTGGCCAAGCCGCTCACCTTCGAGGACCTGCGCGCCATTCTCCAGAAGTATCTGGGCTAGCGCATGCCATGAAGGCCGCGCGCGTGCCGGACCGCGAGCGCGAACGGCTGCAGGCGCTGCGTGACGCCGAGATCCTCGACACTCCTCCGGAAGCCGACTTCGACGCCCTGACCCGCATCGCGGCCGCGGTCTGCGGCACCCCCATCGCCCTGGTGAGCCTGCTCGACGCGGACCGGCAGTGGTTCAAGTCGAGAGTCGGCCTGGCCGAGACGGAGACGCCGCGAAGCGACTCTTTCTCTTCTCACGCCATCCTCGAGCCGGATCTCCTGGAGGTCCCGGACGCGCAGGCGGACGAGCGCTTCGCCGACAACCCGCACGTGGTCGGCCGGCCCCACGTCCGCTTCTACGCGGGCACTCCCCTGCGCACCGCCGATGGCCACGTCCTGGGCTCGCTCTGCGTCATCGACCACGTGCCGCGCTCGCTGACACCCGAGCAGCGGTCGGCCCTGCGGGACCTCGGCCAGCAGGCGACGGCCCAGATCGAGCTGCGCCGCACCGTGTCCGAGCTGCGGCGCGCGATCGGGGAGCGAGAGAGCGCGGAGGCCGCCCTGCGGCGCGCGCTCCACTCCGCCGTCCCCCCGGCGCCGCTCGCTGCTCCCACCACCGGGACGCGGCCGGGCCTCCTCGCCCTGGCCGCCCTGATGGTCCCGCTGGCCCTGACCCTGGCCGGCGCCCAGCTCCAGCCGTCCTGGGAGCCCCGTCTCGTCCTGGCCGGCGGGGTCCTCGGCAGCCTGATCATCTTCGGCCTGGTCTGGTCCCTGGCCGACGCACGGCGGGGGGCGCTCGAGCGCGCGGAGCAGATCACGGGCGCCCTGCGCGCGAGCGAGCAGCGGGTGCGTTCGGTGATGGACACGGTCGCGGACGCCATCGTCACCTTCGGGCGCGACGCCAAGGTGCAATCGGCCAACCCGGCCGCGGAGTGGCTGTTCGGGCGCCGGCTGGCCGACCTGATCGGCCGTGACATCGGCGACCTGATCCCGGGGATGGTGCCCGCGCCCTCCGGACAGGTCGAGGCGGAGGCGGCCCGGGCCGACGGCAGCACCGTGCCCGTGGACATGGCCGTGACGCCGGCGGCGGGAGGAGACACCTTCGTGGCCAGCGTCCGCGACGTGTCCGAGCGGCGCGCGGCGGAGCAGGCGCTGCGCCAGAGCGAGCAGCGCACGCGTTCCATCCTCGACAACATGCTCGGCGGCCTGATCACGATCGACGCCGCCGCCACCATCGAGTCGGCCAACCCCGCGGCGGAGGCGATCTTCGGATACGAGCGCGGCGAGCTCGTCGGACGTGCGCTCACGGCCCTGGTCCCGGAGGCCGTCGGCGACCGGGCCGCCTACCTGCGCACGGCCTTCGCGCGCGCCATCGGGCGCATCACCGAATGGCGCGGCCAGCGCCAGAGCGGCGAAGAGTTCCCCTTCGAGCTCTCCATGTTCGAGTTCACGGGCGGCGGCGAGGGGCGGCACTTCGCGGGCAGCGTGCGCGACGTGTCGGAGCGCCACGCCGTGGAGAAGCTCAAGGGCGAGTTCATCTCCACCGTGAGCCACGAGCTCCGGACGCCGCTGGCGTCCATCCGCGGCTCCCTCAGCCTGCTCGCGGGGGGGATCCTGGGCGACCTCTCGGACGAGGCGCGCGAGATGGTCACCATCGCGGAGCGGAACTGCGTGCGCCTCATCGGTCTCGTCAACGACATCCTGGACATCGAGCGCCTGGAGCAGGGGCGCCTCCACATGGAGATGGCCGAGGTCGCCATGGCGGACGTCCTCGCGCGCACGCGAGACGCGGTGCAGGCCTTCGCGGCGGAGCGGCAGGTCGCGGTGGAGATGGAGCCGACGGCGGCCGCGGTCCAGGGGGACGACGGGAGGCTCGTCCAGGTGCTGGTGAACCTCGTCTCCAACGCGGTCAAGTTCTCGCCCGCGGGCGCGACCGTGCGCGTCCTCGTGCGCGAGAGGGGCGGCCGCGTGCGGGTGGAGGTGACCGACCGCGGGCGAGGCGTCCCCGCGTCGCACCGGGCCGCCATCTTCGAGCGCTTCCGCCAGGTCGAGTCCAGCGACGCGCGCGACAAGGGCGGGACGGGGCTCGGCCTCGCCATATGCAAGGCCATCGTGGACCAGCACGGGGGCGAGATCGGCGTGGAGAGCGAAGTCGGCCAGGGGAGCACGTTCTGGTTCGAGATCCCGTCCGCGCCCGCCGCCGACCGGTTCCTCGAGATGTTCCGGGCCGCGGACGGCCGCCCGGACGTGATCCTGGCCGATCACGACGCGACCCTGCTCGGCGTGCTCGTGCGCCAGCTCGTCGGCGACGGCGTGCGCGTCCGCGTGGCCTTCGACGCCGCGGAGGCGGAGCAGGCGGTCCGCGAATCGGCGCCCCGCCTGCTCGTCGTGGACCTCGGGCTGCCCGAGGGCGAAGGGCGGAGCCTCCTCGACCACCTGCGCGCGGACGAGCGCCTCTCGCTGCTGCCCCTGCTCGTCTACAGTGCGCAGGACGTGGACGAGCGGCGGCAGCCGATGCTGGGCCTGGGCCCCACGCGGTTCCTCACCAAGTCGCGCGTCACCGACGTCGAGGTGCGCGCGGTCGTCTCGCAGATGCTGGGCGCGGAAGCCCGGGAGGGTCGGCCGTGAAGGTCCTGATCGTGGACGACGAGCCGGACATCCGCCGCATCGCGAAGCTGGGCCTGTCCCGGGTGGGCGGGATGGAGGTGGTGGAGGCGGCGAACGGCGCGGAGGCGCTGGTCCGCGCGAAGGAGGACAAGCCGGACGCGGTGCTTCTCGACGTGATGATGCCGGGACTGGATGGGCCTTCGACCCTGGCCCGCTTGCGCGAGGACCCCGCGACGGCCGGCATCCCCGTCGTGTTCCTGACCGCGAAGGCCATCGCGGCGGAGCTGGAACGCCTCAAGGTGCTCGGCGCCGCCGGTGTGCTCACCAAGCCGTTCGATCCCATGACCCTCGCGCGCGAGCTGAGGGCCCTCCTCGGGATCTCTTGACCGGCCCCTGGGACGACGAGCTGGCCGCGCTGCGCACGCTCTACCTGCGCGAGTCGGGCGCACGGATCGACGACCTCGATCGCGTGCTCGACCGGCTGGAGCGCGACGGGTCCGACGCGCGTGCCCTGCAGGACCTGCGGCGCGGCTTCCATGGCTTCGCCGGCTCCGGGACGACCTACGGCGTGCCCGCGGTCACGGCGCTGGGCCTCGAAGGCGAGCGGCGTTGCTCGGCGGCCGGCTCGGGCCCGGTCGTCGCGGCCGACGTGAAGGGCTGGCGCGAGGGCCTGGCCGCGCTGCGGCGCGAGACCCTGGCTGCGGCGCAGGGAGGCGCCGCCGCTCTCGCGGAGGCGGGACGCGACGTCGAGCGCCCCCTGCCGAGCGTCCTCGTCATCCAGGAGGAGGGCCCCGACCGGGAAGCGCTCGTCCGCGCGCTGGGTCAGGAGAGCTTCGCCGTGCGCGCGGCGGCGGGCCTGGACCCCGCGGCCGGGGTCCGGGGCGGCCGCCTGCCCGACGCGGTCGTCGTCGACGCGGCCGGGGATCAGGCCGCGGCCTTCGCGCTCGTGGAGCGACTGCGCGCGCAGCCGGGCGGCGATCGGCCCGTCGTCTTCGTCGTCGGTGGGCACGGCGGCGTCCTCGACCGTGTGGAGGCCATCCACTGCGGCGCGGACGGGCACTTCGCCAAGCCCATCGACGTTCTGGCCTTCGTGCGCCGGCTGCGCTTCCTGCTCGACCGCGAGAACGCGGAGCCGCCGCGCATCCTCTCCGTCGAGGACGACGCCCAGCAGGCGGCATTCCTGCGCACCGTGCTCGCCTCGGCCGGCTACGAGCTGCGGGTGGTCGACGATCCGGCGCGCCTGGAATCGGAGCTGGCCGCCTTCCGTCCCGACCTCGTGCTGATGGACGTCCTCCTCCCCGGAGTGAGCGGCTACGACCTCGTGCGGTCGCTGCGGCAGGACGAGCGCCACGCCACCCTGCCCGTCATCATCCTCACGACCCAGGGCGAGCTGGACGCGCGCATCGAGGCCGCGCGCGCCGGGGGCGACGAGCACCTGGTCAAGCCCGTTTCGCCCGCGCTGCTCCTCTCGACGGTGGCCGCCCGCGTCGAGCGCGGCCGCTTCCTGCGCCTCCTCGTCGAGCGCGACGGCCTCACCGGTCTGCTCACCCATACCGCGCTCCTGGAGCGCGCGCGCGCGGTGGTCGCGAAGAAGCGTCGCGATCCGTCCCGGGAATCGACCTGGATCATGATCGACCTCGATCACTTCAAGGCCATCAACGACGGGCACGGCCACCCCACCGGCGACCAGGTCCTGGTCCGCCTGGCCGGGCTCCTGCGCGCGCGCCTGCGGCAGGCGGACGTGGTCGGCCGCTATGGGGGCGAGGAGTTCGCGGTCGTGCTGGAAGATCTCACCGCCGACGACGCGACCCGTCTCATGGAGCGGCTGCGCGCGGAGTTCGCGGGCATCGACCATCGCTCGCGCGAGGGGGCCGAGTTCCGCGTCACCTTCAGCGCGGGGCTGGCCTCGCTGGGGGACGGCGAATCCGTCTCCGCGTGGGTCCACGCCGCCGATCGCGCCCTGTATGCCGCGAAGGAAGGCGGGCGCAATCGCGTCGTCGGGGCCCCCGCTCGGGGGTGACGCGGCGCTGTACTTTTCTGCTCAGTACCGTCCCGACCTGGCACTGGTCGGAACGAGAGTCTGGTCCTTTGGGCGGCTGCCCGTAGGTAAGTTGCAAGCGAGCAGGTAGGCAGCCGGTGAACTTGCCAACAGAAATGGCAGCAGCCGCGTTGACCACGGAACGACGGGCCATCTTGCGGGCAGGTGCGCGGGGTCATACCAGCCGGTCGACCATGTCGTGAGAATCGTGAGGGCGATATTCACTGCGCCAATCAGGTATGCGTGGTGCACCGTCAGGATCCGCCGCCGGACGCCCGCAAACGCTCCAAACAGAGCAGGGAACAAGAACAAGAGGGCGGCGATGCTGAGTGGAAGTGTGGTGGCCATCAAGAGCCGCAGAGTCCCTTGTGGCGAGTCCATTGGGGTTTCATGGGTTCGCGGATCACGCAGGATGATATTGCCCGCTAGAACGAATCTAGCCCATGCCGAATCCAGAACCACGAAATAGAACACCGACCACGTGAGCCAGACGGCTCGGCCGGAAAGCGAGCCTAGTACGAACCCGCACGTCCACGACCAGACCGCCAGCGCACCCGCCAG
>DASTLK010000460.1:0-4956 GCA_035715025.1 Vicinamibacteria bacterium | reverse complement strand
CACCCGCCTTGAAGAGCGGCGCCGTCAGCAGCGCGCCCAGCGGGCTCCCCGCGGTGGCGCCCACGGCGACGATGGGAAACAGCCGCTCGCCCGTCGGCCGATCGTAGAGGTCGTTGCCGTAGGACCAGAACTGCGCGATGGTGGCCAGGCTGAAGATGCCGACCCAGACGAAGAAGAAGAAGCCCAGCATCGGGACCCCGGCGTGGAAGCCCAGGTAGAAGAGCTCGATGCAGACGAGGAAGAAGACGATGACGCCCGTGACCAGGCGCATCCGATCCACGCGCGAAGAGAACCAGCTGTAGAGCGGGACGAAGCCCATCAACGTGACGGCCTGGGCGGCCGCCGCGTAGGACTTCATCTCCGCCCCGCCGCCGACGAGCACGAGCGGCTCGCGTGTGACCTTGAAGATGTAGTACCCGAGCATCAGCAGGAACAGGTTCAGCGTCATCAGCAGCACGGTCGCGCCCTCGCCCGGGCGCACGTCGCTGAAGATGCGCAGGAACCGGTCGACGAGGCTGCCTTCCTCCGGGACCCGGCCCGCCAGCACCGCCGCGTCGTCCGTCACGCGGGGCCCGCGATCGCGGCCGCGGGGTCGGCCACGGGTAGCGCTTCCGCCTCCGGCTCGCACCCGTACACCCGCGTCAGGCGGTCGCGCGAAGCCAGCGAGCGGTCCAGGATCTCGAGCAGCCAGCGCGCCTGTACGGCCAGATAGTCGATTGCCATGGCGAAGTTGTCCTCGAACACGTCGATGAGGTACTGCATGTTTGCCTGCAGCGCAACCACCGGAGTCTCCGTGACCGCGTCGAACCACCGCGGCAGCTCGGCCACCGCGTCCAGGGCGCCGAGCGGGATGCCAGGACCGGCGACGAAGTCGTGTCCACGTGAAGAGGTGCACCGGATGGATCCGCTCACGATCATCGAGCCCCAGCCCGTCGCTTCTCCCTCGTGCCACAGCCGCGTCCCCGGCGGCATCCGCACCTCGGTCAGACCGCGCGCGAGCTGACCGAGGGCGCTGATGCTCGCGTTCAGGAACACCGGCGCCTTCCGGAGAAAGAAGATGCGCTCGACGAGGTCCAGCTCGCGCGGGGGCGTCGGCGGACCTTCGGTCGAGGGAGTGAGGAAGACGACCGCGTCCGGGAACCTCACGACGTGCTCGACGGTCTGGCGCGAGACCTCGCGCAGGACGTGTTGGAGGATCGCGAACTGCTCGTCGAAGATCTCGAACAGCGTCTCCGCGCTCAGCTCGAGGGCGACGGTGTCCGTCTCCGCCACCGCGCCCAGGCCCCGGGCGTCGCGCGCGAGGACGTGGAAGGGACCCACGGCGCGGCCGGGACCGGCGTGCCCGATCACCCGCGCGCGGCTGGTGAGGTGGATCCGGCCCTCGACCGGGAAATACAGGGCGCCGGGAGCCTCGCCTTCGCGCAACAGCACCGACCCCTTGGGGAAGAAGCGCTCGCCGATCTGGTCCGCGACGAAGGCGAGCTGGGGGCCGCTCAGCGTGCTCAACATGGGCAGCCGCTTGAGCAGCAGCACGCGCTCGACGGACCCGGAGATCCGCTGCTCGTGGCCGAGGAGGCGGCCCTCATCGAGCATATTCGAGCCTCCCGGGTGCGCTGCGCAAGAGGCTCAGCGCGCGCTCGACCACGCGCAGGAGGAACAGTCCGGCCCCGCTTTCCGCGCGCACCGCCTCCAGCCGCGGCCGGAGGGCGGCCAGACCCAGCTCGCCCACGTGATACACGGCCAGGCAGCGCACCGTCTCCCCCGGCTCCTCGATGAGCCGCGCGAGAAGGTCGTCGTAGAGGAGGGGGGCCGCGCGATAGAGCGCGCCCGCGCGGGGCAGCCGGGCCCGGTCCGGCACCTCGTCGACGACGGCGAGGATCGCATCGCGCAGCGGCGGCCGCACGAGGTTCTCCAGCAGCTCGCGGCTGCTGGCGCGGACCTTGGCGCTGGAGCTGCGCAGGCCGCGGTAGATCTTCTCGAAATCTTCGCCGCGGTACTGCAGGCCGAGGAGGCGGAAGAGGCGCTCGAGGGCATGCGCCTCCTTGTCCCGCAGTAGCGCGACGAGCAGCTCGTAGCCGGGAGTGGCGCGCCGCACGTCCGCGGCCGCTCCCTCTTCCAGGACCGTCCGCCAGTGGATGAGGCGGAACACCGCCTCCAGGGTGCGCTCGGTGCCGGAATGCAGCACGGCCGCGTCGAGGGCCAGCCCGGGATTCTCCGCGGACAGGCGGCCCAGGCCGCGCAGGATCTTGTAGCGCACCATCCCGTCGCCTTCGAGGACGAGCTGGCGGAGGAGGAGGGGCGCGGCGTCCTCGGCCGGGAAGCGGCTGATCGTGCGCGGCACGTGGCTGCGGACCTCGTGCGGCAGGTGCGGATCGCGCAGGGCCTCGTCGAGGTCGGCCAGCGCCGGCGGTCCGATCGCGACCAGGGCGGCGCGTGTCACCGGCCGCAGGTGGGTCGAGGCCAGCATGGGAATGAGCGCGGGCACGAACGAGGGCAGGCGCAGCGCGCCCATGGCCGTGGCCGTCTCCGCCTGGACTCCCTCGTCCGGATCCTCGGCCAGGCGCAGGAGCAGCGGCTCGAAGGCGGGCACGGGGACGTGCTGGGCGCCCATGGCCGCGGCCAGAGCGCAGCGGCTGCTCGCGGCCGCGCTCTTCATGAGGTCTTCGACGGCGACCTGCGCGTCGTCGGTCATCCAGCCGCCGGAGAGGAGCCCCATGAGCGCAGTCGCGGAGACGAGGGGATCCGCGTCGGAGGCGGCCCGGCGCAGCAGCGATTCGTCGGGCGTGACCGCGGTGCGAGCGCGCAGAGCCGCCGCGCGCACCTCCGCGTCCTCGTGGGTGAGGAGGCGATCGGCCACGGACACGAAGTCGGTGCGCTGCGCCGCCGCGAACACCTCCAGCGCGCGCAAGACCACGGCGCGCGAGGGATGGAACAGGACGAGGGCCGGGATCAAGCGGGCGCGTCCGCCCTCGGCGAGCAGCTCCATGGCGCCGATCACCTCGGAGTCGTCGCGGCTGTTCAGGGCGGTGAACAGGGCCTCCAGCGAGCCGAGGTCGAGCGCGGGCAGATCGCCTCGCGGGCGCATCGCGCCTTCGCGCAGCGCGGACCGGAACAGGTCGAGGTAATGGCCCTTGAGGTCGGTGGCCCAGGCGATCCACACCACGCTGAGCGCGGCCGCGGCCGCCGCCAGCACGGTGTTGCCGCGGTTCTGCGTGATCTCGGCCAGGATGAGGAGCGAGGCCAGGGCCTGCCCGCCTCTCTGCCCCACCACGTCGATCACCGGCTTGGCCCGCGCGCGCAGGCTGTCCGGCAGGGGCACGAACAGAAGCTCCGTGCCCGTCCGATGCAGCGAGTAGCGCAGCGTACCGTCCGCGCCCTTCAGCAGCAGCGCGGCCAGCAGGCCCCCACCCAGGGCCACGCCCGCCGCACCCAGGAACACGAAAGCGGGCAGGACCCACATCGTGCGGTGCAGGCCGAGCACGCGCAGCAGCCAGCCGGCGAGGACGAGCTGCGCCCCCAGCGCGAGAACGTTGAGGACCATGTAGAAGCCGGCGAAGAACGTGCCGAGATGCGCCGGCGCGACCGTGTGCGCGACCGTGCTCTTGAAGACGTAATCGGCCAGGGTGAGGGCCACCGTGGAGACGAGCACGAGCCCGCCCAGCGCCTTGATGTAAGGGTCGTTCCGGAACAGGCGCACGGTCTGGACGATCGACGAGGCGGCATGGCCGGCGGCGGTGGCCAGGGCCGTTCGCGGCCGGCGGATGCGCATGGCCGGACCGAGCCCGGTGAGAACGAACACGATCGCGGCGGCGAGGATGAGGTGCTTGGTGGGCCAGACCTGCGTCAGGGCGCGGGCGATGGCCGCTCCCGCGATCGCGCCCAGCACCGAGCCCAGCCCCACCACGCTGTAGATGCGCTTGGCCTGGGTCACCGTGTACAGCTCGCCCAGGATGATCCAGAACTGCAGCGCGGCCATCGTGCCCAGGATGCCCGTCCAGACGTAGAGGGCGCGCAGGGCCCACGGGCTGCGGGAGGAGTGGAAGGCCCAGAAGACGAAGGTGGCCAGGCCCGACGACACGAGGACGAGGGAGAGCCCGTATCGTCCGCCGATGCGCGGGGCGCGCCACGGGCCCTGGAACAACGCGATGGCGACCACCGCCATCACCAGATACACGCCCGGCAGCTCGGAGGGCGGGAGGCGCGCGAGGAACAGCGCATCGCGCGCCGTCTCGAGCAGCGTGTGGCCGGCCAGGATCCCGAAGATGGTCAGGAACGCCGCCACCGCTCCCCGCCGCTCGCCGGGCCGGACGTCGCCGAGGGGAGCCAGCATGGCGTCCGCAAATATACCGCGTTTGCGGCGAGCCCCCGTTTTGGGGAAGATCCGCGAGGAGGTCGGATGAAAGAGTACCTGCGTCTGGCCCGGCTCTACATGATCGTGCTCGCCATCTTCACCGTGGGCCGCCTGGTCACGGGGTTTCGAGGCGTGCCTTACGAACGGGGCCACGCCATCTTCAGCCTCGTGACCATGTCGTTCCTCTCCTCCGCGTTCTACGGGGCGTTCGCGCGCCGGTGGCTCGGTTACACCGTCACCAGGGCGATGGGGCTCGGGCTCACCATCGGCCTGATCGGCCAGATCGTGATCCTGACCATGACCGTGCTGTCGTACGCGCTGCACATCGACACCTACTTCGTGGACCCACGCGCTCTCAACGCGCCCGCGCCGCTTCCCTTCGGCGCGGCCCTGGTGGGCCGCATCGGCGGGCTGGTCATCAACTCCGCGATGAACGCGATCGCGGCCGCCATCGGATGGGTGATGGGGACGACCTTGCCCGAACCGGGCAAGGCGGCCTGAGGTGAGGGTGGCGTCGAGCGCCGGCCCGCATTAGATTAAGGATATGAGGGCGCTGCCGGTGGTCCTCGGCGTCCTGTTCCTGGCCGGCCCCGCGCTGGCCGAAG
>DASTLK010000459.1:0-2525 GCA_035715025.1 Vicinamibacteria bacterium | reverse complement strand
CCTGCTCGGGGGACAGAGAATACTTGCCGCTCTTGGGGTCGTATTCGCAGTAGCCGCCGGCCGCCTGGTTCAGCAGCCACTCGCGAATGTAGCGCTCCTGGGTCTCGGTCTTCTTGGCCAGCTCGGTGGGAGTCAGGGGTCCGAGCTTGGCCATCGCCTGATAGAGCCCGAGCCTCTGGCCGATGTAGACCAGATCGGCGGAGAGCGCCGCGCCGAAATCGCCGACGACCTTGCCGAGAAAGGCGTTCAGCTTGTCTTCATTGATCGCAACCGGGGTGGACATGAGAGCCTCCTGAGAGGCGGTCAATATGGGCACAACCCGGGCGATAAGCAAGGGTGCGGTATGGGCCGTTCGTCTACGGTTCCTTGTCCGAATCCCCTTCCACCTCGCCGTCGCGCATGATCGTCGCCGTGCCCGTCGTGAAGTCGCCGACGGCGAGACTCTTTCCCGAACCCTCGAGCCCCGCATAGACGCCGGTGGCGCCCACGATCCGCCATGTCCCCTGGGCGATGACGCGCGGGCTGGGGAACGGCGTGAGGGTCACCCGCGAGCGGACGACGAGCGTACCCGTCGAGCTGGTGAGGACATGGTCTCCCTGCAGGAGCGCGCGGCCGTCACTCATGGGCGTGACCGTGAAGTCGGAGGCCGACGTGCCGGAGTCGCTGATCGCCCCCGCGGCATGGAAGGTGCCCACCTGCCTGCCCTGTCCCGTCGTCGGATCGAACGCCACGATGTTGTTGCGCTCGGCGATTACGACGCGCTCCCCCTCTGACGCGGACGCGCGGAATGGCACGGTCGAAACGAGGACCGCGAGCGCGGCCCCCAGCACGGCTGATCTCCTCTGCATACTGTCCTCCTCTATCCCTCACGCGGAAACGGCCGCCAAACGCGCTCACGGTTTGAGAAGGATCCGGCCCGGGCCTATGCTCGCGGCCGGAGCCCGGACATGACCCCCGAACGGTGGAAGCAGGTCAAGGCGGTCCTGGACGTGGCCCGCGGTCTGCCGCCGGAGAACCGACAGGTCCGGATCGCCGACCTCTGCGCCGCCGACGCCGAGTTGCGGGCCGAAGTCGAATCGCTCCTCGCCTGCGACGGCGAAGCCGCCGACTTCCTGGAGACCGACGCCCAACTCGCGTCCCTGCAGTCCCTGACGGAGGTGCGGCCCGAGACGCGGCCCGGCGCCCGCATCGGTCCCTACAAGGTCCTGAGCGAGATCGGACGCGGGGGCATGGGCGCGGTGTACCTCGCCGAGCGGGACGACCGCGAGTTCCGCAAGACGGTCGCCATCAAGCTCGTCCGCGGCGACGCCGACTCCGAGTCCGTCGTGCGCCGCTTCCGGCAGGAGCGCCAGATCCTGGCCGAGCTGGATCACCCCAACATTGCGCGGCTTCTCGACGGCGGCACCACGGACGAAGGCATTCCCTACGTCGTCATGGAACACGTCGACGGCATACCGATCGACGTCTACTGCGAGAAAGCGGCGCTCACGGTCGAGCAGCGGCTGGCCCTCTTCCGTGGCGTCTGCTCGGCCACCGCCGACGCCCACCGGAAGCAGGTCGTCCACCGCGACCTCAAGCCGAGCAACATCCTGGTCACGGCGGACGGGACGCCCAAGCTGCTCGATTTCGGCATCGCCAAGGTCCTGGCCCCGCAGCCCGGGTCCGAGCGTACCGTCACGGGGACGCTCCTGATGACGCCCGAGTACGCGAGCCCCGAGCAGTGGCGCGGCTCGCCCGTCACCGCCGCCAGCGACATCTATTCGTTGGGAGTGATCCTCTATCGCCTCCTTGCCGGCCGCAGTCCCTACAAGGTGGGCTCGGACCTGCCGCATGAACTCTCGCGCGCGGTCTGCGAGGAGGATCCTGCCCCGCCCAGCTCCACAGGCGCGCCGGTCACGCGCCGCCGCCTCGCCGGCGATCTCGATGCCATCGTCCTCAAGGCGCTACGCAAGGAGCCGGAGCGCCGTTACTCGTCGGCGGAGGACCTCTCGGAGGACATCCGGCGCCACCTGGAGGGCCGGCCGGTGACGGCGCGGAAGGATGGCGTCCGCTACCGTACGGGACGCCTCATCCGCAGGAACAAAGCGGTGGCGGTCATGGCCCTGGCCATGGCCGCCACCGCCGCTCTCGTCTTCGCCGTCGTCTCGCGCCGCACGCGGGCCGCCGTCGGCAGCGCCGCCGCGGCTCCCGCCCGCGCGATCACCTCGCTCGCGGTCCTTCCGCTCGCGAATCTCTCCCGCGACCCCGAGCAGGAATTCTTCGCGGACGGGATGACGGACGCGCTCATCACCGACCTGTCGAGGATCCGGTCCCTGCGGGTGGTCTCACGCACCTCCGTCATGCGCTACAAGGACTCCCGGAAGCCGCTGTCGGAGATCGCGCGCGACCTGCGCGTGGACGGCGTGGTGGAGGGCTCGGTGCTCCGCTCCGGGGATCGCGTGCGGATCACCGCCCAGCTCATCCGCGCCGCCGATGACCGCCACCTGTGGGCGGAGACCTACGAGCGCGATCTGCGCGACGTCCTC
>DASTLK010000458.1:0-12627 GCA_035715025.1 Vicinamibacteria bacterium | reverse complement strand
CCGCCGCACCGCGCGGGCCGCTTCGATCCGGTTGTAGACCGCGTCCTCCGACATGTGCAGCACGGCCATGCAGTACTGGAAGGTCGACCGGTAGCCCGCGCCCTCGTGGAGGCGCCGGCCATCGAACTCGGCGAGGTGGATCACGAAGGCGACTGTCGCCTCGCGCTCGCCGCGAGCCAGGCGGCCGAGCGCGGCCACCAGCTCTTGATTGTCGAGATGGGAAAGATCGGTGATCGTCATGACCAAGAGTCTCATTCCGTTTTGACAGCAGAGGTCCGATCGAGTCCAACTCTCAAAATGAAATTGACAACTCGTCCCGGGACGAGTCGATGCGCTCGACTATCAATATGAACCTGAACATTGAGTGACACCCGCGGGCCGAGCGCATCGCCGCCGGACGCAGTGGAGGTGTGGTCGGAGCCGGAGCGGCCATTCGTTCCGGAACGACCGGCCGCGCTAGTAGCGGGCGAGGAGACGCGCCGCCTTTTCGATCTGGGCTTCCGAGGGCAGGAACGCTTCCTCCAGCGGCGGCGAATACGGCACCGGCGTGTCGAGCGCACCCATGACGCGCACGGGCGCATCGAGGTACTCGAAGGCTTCCTCCTGGATGATGGCGGCGAGGCTCTCGCCGATGCCGCCCGTGCGCGAGTCCTCGTGCACCACGAGCACCTTCCCGGTGTGACGGGCCACCGCGAGCAGGGCCGCGCGGTCGAGGGGCGCGAGGGTGCGCAGATCGAGCACGGCGGCCTCGATGCCGTCTGCGGCCAGCCGCTCCGCCACCCGCCGGGCGACGTGCACGTAGGCGCCGTACGAGACGATGCCGAGGTCGCTCCCCGCCCGGCGGAGGGCGGCGCGCCCCAGGGGCAAAGGCGCCGGCGCCGCCTCTGCGAGGGCCTGCTTGACGCGCGGATCCCGGTAGAGCGCGATGTGCTCGTAGAAGAGGACGGGATCCGGATCGGCGACCGCCGCCGCCATCAGGGCGCGCGCGTCGTGCGGCGTGGAGGGCGTCACGATCTTCAGGCCGGGCGTGCGGTAGAACCAAGGCTCCGTGTTCTGGCTGTGGTAGGGCCCGGCGTGACGCAGGCCGCCCCAGGGCATGCGCACCACCATGGGCACGGAGCCGCCCCAGCGGTAACGGATCTTGGCCGCGTTGTTGACGAGCTGGTTGAACCCCGTGGCCACGAAATCGTTGAACTGCATCTCGCCGATGGGGCGCTGGCCCGCGAGGGCGGCGCCGACGCAGACGCCGAGCACGCCCCCCTCGGCGAGCGGCGAGTTCAGGATGCGGTCGCCGAACTCCTTCAGCAGCGGCCGCAGGAGCAGGAAGGCGTTGCCGTACTTGCCACCCACGTCTTCGCCGTAGACGAACACGCGAGGGTCGGCGCGCAGAGCGTCGCCCACTCCGAGCATGACGGCATCCAGGAACGTCCGGCCGCGCGGATCGACGGGCGGCCCCGGATCGACCGGCGGCAGCGCGGCGGCAGGGCCGGCCGCGGCCCGCTTCTCCAGGACTTCGACGTGGCGGCGTGGGGATTCTCCCGCCAGCACGCCGACACCCACGAGGCCACCGTCGGGCCATGGCGCCTCGATCACCCGGCGCGCCTCCGCCTCCACCATGGCCTCCGCCTCGCGCTGCAGCGCGCCCAGGTCCGCTTCGCCGATCGTGCCCTCCGCGGCCAGGCGGCGCGCATAGCCCGGGATCGGGTCGCGGGCCGCCCAGAAGGCGTAGGCGGCGGCGTCGGCGTAGCCCTGCTCCGAGGGCGCGGGATAGGACCAGGAGGACTGCGGGTCGCGCCCGAGGTACAGCATGTCGTCGTGGTGCGCGTGCCCGCACATGCGCATGGTGACGAGCTCGACGAGCGTGGGACCGCGGCCGGCGCGCGCCCGCTCGGCGGCCCAGGCGAACGACGCCGCGACCTGCTCCGGGTCCGTGCCGTCGATCGTGATCCCGGGGACGCCGTAGCCTTTCGCCTTGTCCGCGAACACGCGCGCGGCGGACTGGTGCGCGACAGGCGTGGAGAGCGCGGTCTGATTGTTCTGCACGCAGAAGACGGCGGGCAGCCGATGGGTGGCGCAGAGGTTGATGGCCTCGTGCCATTCCCCCAGCGAGGATCCGCCTTCGCCGATGAACGAGACGGCCACGCGGCCGGCGTCTTCGCGGGCGAACGCCATCGCGATCCCGGCAATGGTGAGGGTCGAGATGCCGAGGGGAGCGGCCGCGGGCAGGATCCCCCATTCGAAATCGCCGATGTGCAGGTCGCGGCCGTCCATGGGCGGGCCCGACTTCCCCATCTGCGCGCTGAGGACCATCCGCACCGTCTCCGCCTCCGGCCGCATGGCGAGGGCGGCGCCGAGATCGCGGATGAGGGGCGCGATCACGTCGCCACGCCACGAGCCGTCCGGGGCGCGATGGGCGAACCCGCGGCGCAGGCGCAGGGGCGCGGCGTAGATCGCCTCCTGGCCCAGCGAGCGGAAGCCCTTCCCCTGGAACGCCACGCCGCGATACTGCACCTCGCTGCCCATGAAGAAGGCCTTGAGCCGGTTGTCGACCGCGCGCGTGAGCACCATCCCGCGCAGCAGCTCGCGCCGCTCCGCGGGGGTCAGGGAGGCGGCGATGGCTTCCCGCCGCAGGAACCCGTCGCACACTTCGAGCAGTTCGGCCGCGGCGCGGGCCAGGCGCTGGCCCGCCTCTACCCCGGGCGTGGTCTCGGCGAGGCCGGGAATGGCCGGACGGACGAGCCGCCGCCGCAGCGACTCCCGCAGGGGCGCGCGCAAGGCGTCGATGGCCACCGCCTCGCGCTCGTCCGGCGCTGCGACCACCGCCTCCCCCCACGCGTCGAGGGCGAGAGGGAGCGCGTGGGGATCCTGCTCGGCCACGAACGCCCCGAAGCGCGCGCGGAGTCCCGGCCGGGCGGGGAGGCGGAGGCGCGTGTCGCTCAGGGTTCGGTGTTCCAGGTCTCCACGCTGCGGAGGCGTTCGATCAGCTTCTCCTGCTCCGCGCGCAGGCGACGGATCTCCTCGACGAGGCGCAGCACGGCGGGTGGACCGAGCTCGCGGATGAAATCGAGGACCTCCCGCTGCGCCTCCAGCGCGTAGCGGTTGGGGCCCTCGCCCGGCGAGAGGGTCGGGGGTGCGGTCCGGAGCGCCGCGCGGGCGCGCCGCTCGGCATCCTGGATCTCGGCATCCGGCAAGGCGACAGGCATGGATGGGTACCCCGCAGCGTCCGCTGACCGGAGGGTCGAGCCACGCGCCGCTCCCCGATTGTAGCGGGCCGTACCGCCGGTGGTGGTACCTTTGAGGCGGGAGGCGAGCCATGAGGCGTCGAAGGGTCGCTCTACTGGTGGGACTGGCGGTCGTCGCCGGCCTGGCCGTCGGCTCGTGGGGCTGCAGCGCGGCCGACGTCGCGCAAGCGGTCAACAGCGCCCTCGAGGATTGCTCCACCCTCGGGCGGGTGCAGTTCGTGCGCACGACGCTGCGCGACATCTACTACTGGTACAAGGAGCTGCCCGATCCGGATCCCGCCTCCTTCTCCTCCCCCGATGCCTACCTCGATGCCGTCCGCTACAAGGCGCTCGACCACACGTACAGCTTCATCACCGACCGCGCGTCCAACGACGCCTTCTTCTCGGACAGCCAGTTCATCGGCTTCGGGTTCGGAACCATGCTGGTGACCAACGACGACTGGCGCGTGACCGAGGTCTATCCGGCCAGCCCCGCCGCGGAGGCGGGTCTGGAGCGGGGCGCCCACATCCTGGTCGTCAACGGCCGCGCCCTGGCCAGCCTCGTCTCCACCGGCGACATCAACACGATCTTCGGGCCCTCGACGGTGGGCACGATGGGCACCATGCAGTTCCGCGATGTCGGAGGGACGGTGCACGACGTGCAGATGACCAAGCGCGTCGTCACCATCCCGACCGCCTCCCTCACCCGCACCTTCGCCAGCGGCGGGCGCGTGGTGGGCTACATCAACTTCCGGAACTTCGTGACGCCCGCCACCGCCGCCCTCGACCAGGCCTTCGCCCAGCTCGAGAGCGCGGGTGCGAACGAGCTCGTGCTCGACCTGCGCTACAACGGCGGCGGGCTCGTCTCCGTGGCCCAGCAGCTCACCAGCCTCATCGGGGGCTCGCGGACCAGCGGCAAGCTCTTCGTCCAGTTCATCCACAACGACAAGAACACCAGCAAGAACAGCACGCTCAACTTCACCTCACCCGCCCACGCCCTCAACCTGGAGCGGCTGGTGGTGATCTACACGCGGGGCTCCGCGTCGGCGAGCGAGCTGGTCTGGAACGGCCTGCGCCCGTTCGTTCCCGTGACCACGGTGGGCGACCGCAGCTACGGGAAGCCGGTGGGCCAGTACGGTTACAACTTCTGCGACAAGGTCCTCTACCCCGTCGCCTTCAGCACCCAGAACGCGCGGGGCGAGGGTGGCTACTTCGACGGCATCGCCGCCGATTGCCCGGCCGCGGACGACCTCGAGCACCAGCTCGGCGACTCCGCGGAGGCGTCATTGAACGCGGCGCTTGGTTACCTGCGCACGGGATCGTGCAGCGCCTCCGCCATCGCGCAGGCGCACGCGCAGTCCGCCCTGCGTCCCCCCGTCGAGCGCCAGCCGCGCTTCGCGAACGGCTGGCAGGCCCTGCTGGGCGCGTACTGAGGACGACGGCATGAAGTCGCTTCGATCGGCGGGCGCCGCGGTGCTGATCCTCGCTCTGAGCGGGTGTGGCCCCGCGCCCGCTCCCCAGCCCGCGGCGAGCCCGGTCGCCACGACCCTGGCCCCGGAGCGACCCCCTGAGGCCGCGGCCGCCCCCGCGGCGATGAACGCCGCGCCCGCATCCGGATCGCCGACGACGCCGACGGCGAGCGCGCCGCCCGTCGCGGCCAGCGCCTCGGCCTCGCCCAGCCCCGACCCGGCGGAGGCGGAACGGGCCGAGCAGGAGCAGCGCGTCCGCGCCGAAGTCGCCGCGGCCAAAGCGAAAGCGGAGTCACTCACGGCCACGGCCAACGCCGAGTGTCCCGACCTCAAACCCGGTGAGCTGCGCCATCCGGGCGCGGTGAGCCGATGCGCGCGCCTTCACAGCGAGGCGGCGGAGGCCATGAATCAGTACGAGCTCCGGAAGAAGGAGGCGCTGGCCGCCGGCATCACCGTCCAGTAGACGGAAGTCAACGACACGCTGAGGCTCAACGCCGAGAGCACCCTCAGGGCATAGGCGTACAGCGGACGCGGATCGATCGCCACCGACTGTGCCACCAGGCAGAGGACCATGGTGGCCGCGCCCACGACCACCGGGGAACAGGCGGTTTCGCGGCGCTTCCCGCCGCGGACGAGGGCGATGCCCGTGGCCAGCACCCACAACCCCACGCCCAGGCGTCCCATCACGAACTGGTCGCGGAAGGCCCCCGGGACGCGGGCGAGATAGAGGCGCACGAGGTGTCCGGGCGCTTCCCGCCAGAGGGAGGTGTAAACGACCCGCGCGCGGCGCTCGCTCTCGCGCGTGTAGATGCCGACCGGCGGCAGCCCCAGGCGATCGGCCAGGAACTGGCCGACGCGCGGGTCCCAGGGCTCGATGCCCCACTCGTTCGGAGTCCAGCCCACTCCCGAGACGAGGGGCTCGAAGGCGTTGTGGGTGCCGAGGGCGTCTTTGTCGGCGAACCTCTCGTCCTGGGCGCGCCGGCCAATCCCCACGTTCCACGCCACGCCGAGAGCGATCACGGTGGCGAGGGCCACCGCGGGTGCGATCAGAAGCCGCCTCTCGCGCCGCCGCCAGAACGTCCACGCCGAGATGGCGAGCATCGTCGCGATGCAGTACAGCCCATACACGGCGCGGAACCGCTGCAAGACGAAGATGGCGAGGCCCACGAGCGCGGCCGCCCAGGGCGGGACGCTCCGAGCGGCGAGCAGCGCCAGGAGGAGGGCCAGGACGGAAAACGCCCCATGGATCGTCGGGATATCGGCGCTCACGTACGCTTGCGAATAGAGCGGGACGAGCAGGAACACCGGAATGAGCCCGGCGTGGTACGGAGCGGGCAGGACGGCGACGAGGCCGAACAGCGCGGCGGCAAGGAACACGAGGTTGAGCGTGCCGAGCGTCCGTAGACCGATCGGCCGCCCACGGGCGCGCCCCAGCAGGTCGGCGACGATGGGAACGCCCAGGTCCCCCTGGATCCGTTCGACGCCACGGAATTGCCATGGGCCTCCCATGGCGGCCAGGGGCCCGCCCGCGGACGCCGTCCTGGAGACCTCGATCATGGCGTCCAGCCTCGGCTGGTACGCCGAGCCGGGGTAGTCTCCCCGCCGTACGTAGCCGGCATAGGTGAGCAGCTGGGGAAGGGCCGCCAGGCAGGCGAGGGCGGTGGCCACACGGAGCAGCATCGTGGCGCGGGGGGCCGCGCCCGGGCCAACCAGGTCGGGACCGGCGCCTACGGGAACGGCGGCCTCACGGCGCCGAGGGCGCCGCCAACGGCTCCAGCTTGGCCATGGCGTTCGCGCTCACGTTCATCGAGCAGAAGGCCGCGGTCTTGTAGCCCTCCGCGGGCAGCGTCTCGTCGTGCATCGAGCGCGCCGTCTCCGGGTCGAGGGACAGGCGGAACTGCTCGTTCCAGTCGAAGGCGAAACGGGCGCGGCTGAGGGCGTCGTCGCGGTCGCGCGAACCCTTGCGGTGCCGGGCCACGTCCGCGGCGTGGGCCGCGATCTTGTAGGCGATGACGCCCTGCTTGACGTCTTCCTTGTTGGGGAGGCCGAGGTGCTCCTTCGGGGTCACGTAGCAGAGCATGGCCGCGCCCGCATACCCGGCCATGGTGGCGCCGATGGCGGACGTGATGTGGTCGTAGCCGGGCGCGATGTCGGTGACGAGGGGCCCCAGTACGTAGAACGGTGCCTCGTTGCACTCCTGGATCTGGCGTTCGACGTTCATGGCGATCTGGTCGAAGGGCACGTGGCCCGGCCCCTCCACCATCACCTGCACGTCCTTCTCCCAGGCCTTGCGCGTGAGGTCGCCGAGGGTCTTGAGCTCGGCGAACTGGGCGGCGTCGCTGGCGTCGGCCAGACACCCCGGACGCAGGCCGTCCCCCAGGGACAAGGTCACGTCGTACTTGCGCGCGATCTCCAGGATCTTGTCGTAGTGCACGAAGAGCGGGTTCTGCTTGCGGTGGTGGACCATCCACTGCGCGTGCAAGGCGCCCCCGCGGGACACGATGCCGGTGATGCGGTGCTGCGTGAGCGGCAGGTGCTCGTAGAGCACGCCGCAGTGCACGGTCATGTAGTCCACGCCCTGCTGGGCCTGGTGCTCGATGTTGTCGATGAGGTCGTCCGCGGTGAGGTCCTCGACGCGCGTGACCTGCTGCACGGCCTGGTAGACGGGCACGGTGCCGATGGGCACGGGGGAGGCGGCGATGATGGCGGCGCGGATCTCGTCGATGCCGCCGCCGGTGGAGAGGTCCATCACCGTGTCCGCGCCGAAGTGCACGGAGTAGTGGAGCTTCTCCAGCTCCTCCTCCACGTTCGAGGTCACCGCGGAGTTGCCGATGTTCGCGTTGATCTTGCAGCGCGCGTTGATCCCGATGGCCATGGGATCGAGGGCGGCGTGGTTGACGTTGGCGGGGATCACCATGCGCCCGCGCGCGACCTCGTCGCGGATCGCCTCCGGCGCCGTCTCCTCGCGCTCGGCCACCCGCTTCATCTCCGGCGTGATCACCCCGCGGCGCGCGTGGTGCATCTGCGTCGCGGTGTCGCCCGTGAACTTCGTTCTCTCCATCGCCGTCCTCCTGGGTCCGAAAAGCAAAGGGCCGACCACCGGAAGGTGTCGGCCCTTGGGCTTTCGCTTCCCTCCGCTGGTCCTAACCAGGTCAGGTTCAAGGGGTCGGTGGCGTCGCCCACCCTCTCAGCCCTCGCGCGGGCCCCCCCAGCGTCCGTTCGCTTGAACTGATTCTACTCCAGGCCGTCCTCCTCGCGCAGGCGGACCCGTGAGGTCTGCTCCGGATAGCGGGCGACCATGCCCGCGTAGAAGGCACGGATGCCGTCCATGTCCGCGACGACGTTCCCGGTGAGGGCCATCGTGGGCCCGATGCCGGCGCGCCGCGTCCCCCAGTCGAGGAACGCGAGCACCAGCGGCACTCCCGCCGCCTGCGCGATGTGGTAGAAGCCGGAGCGCCAGTAGTCGAGCCCGCGGCGCGTGCCGTCGGGCGCGATGGCGAGCGCGAGGTGCGCGCGGCCGCGGAAGACCTCCGCCGTGGCCGCCACCAGGCCCTGGCCTCCGCCGCGATCGATCGGTATCCCTCCCAGCCGTCGCAGCAGCGGGCCGAGCGGCCACCGGAACGACTCGCGCTTGCCGATCCATCGCAGCCGGATCCCGAAGTGCACGGCGAACAGCAGCATCACCGCGGTGTCCCAGTTCGAGCTGTGGGGCGAGGCGACGAGGACGTAACGGGCGACGGTCGGCCGCGCCCCCGAGATCGTCCATCCTGCGCGGCGGAGGAGCCAGCCGGCGGCGCGCTGAAGAACGGTCATCGCGCTACCATACGTCGCTCGCGCAGGGAGACATGCTCGGCTGGCTCACCAAGCTCGAAACGGTGCACAAGGCGGAAACGCCCGCTCAGCGCGAGGCGATCTATCGCTTCCGGTACCAGATCTACATCGAGGAGCTGAAGTACAACTACGAGGCCGATCACGAGCGGAAGTGGCTGAGGCAGGCGGAGGACGACGAGCCCAGCACCACGCTCCTCTACACGGGCAGCCCGGACGACATCACCTCGACGGTGCGCGTGCGGGCCTGGAAACCGGGCGAGGTCCCGCCCGCCGTGTTCCAGACGACCTCGATGGACCGCTTCTCCGGCATCGAGCGGCTCGGCATCTCGCACATCGGGCGGATGATGATTCGCCGCAGCCTGCGGGGCAAGCTCGTGCTGCCCTCGCTCCTGGCCGGGGGATACGAGTTCCTGGTCGGCGAGCAGGGCGCGGACCTGGCCTTCCTCGACTGCGTGCCCGGCATCGTCCGCCACTACCGCCAGCTCGGGGCGCGGCCGTACGGGGGACGGCTGATCGACCTCGGGTACAGCCCCGGAATCCCCCTCGTGATCGTGCTGTCCGACTACGCGCACCTGAAGCGCTCGGGGTCGATCGTCGCGCCCCTGGTCAAGAAGTACTTCGGGCCGGGCAAGCGGCCCCCTCTCGACCTCGAGCCCTATCGGCACCTCTTCGAGAGCGAGCAGGTGCCGGTGGAGTTCGATCCGGAGAAGGTCTGGGAAGCGCTCCAGGACCGGCTCCTGGCCAGCGACGAGGCGATCCCCACCTTCGTGGACGCCCTCTCGCCGGGCGCGCTCTTCCACCTCTCGGAGTCGGGCTACCTCCTGAACGTCAAGGCCGGCGACCTCATCACGCGCGCAGGCATCGGACAGCGCGAGATGTTCGTGATCCTGGAGGGGGCGTGCGAGGTGGAGGGCGCGAGCAAGCGCATCGCCCTGCTCGAGAAGGGCGACCTCTTCGGCGAGATCGCGTTCTTCAGCGAGTCCGGCGAGCGCACCGCGACCGTGCGCGCGCTCAGCGACTGCAAGCTGCTCGTGCTCCGCCAGAAGTTCCTGGACGAGCTGACCACGAACGATCCCGAGGCGGCCTGCCAGATCCTCCTCAACGTCAGCCGCATCATGGCCGAGCGCATGGGTGGGATGGTGAGGACGGCCGCGGCGAGCGCTCCCGACGCCGAGCCCTGACCCCGGGCGCTACGCATGGACGGAGGTCACTTGTCGGCAGTCCCGCGCGGGATCTCGGGGGGAAGCCTCTCGATGGCCGTCGTCGCGTAACGGTACCCCGCCTCGACGATGGGATCGATGCTCGGGAAATCGATGAGGCCGTAGCGGCCGACGGGCAGGTCGAAGACGAAGGCCGCCCCCGCGCGCTGCCGGCGCCGGTGGCCGGCCTGGTGGCATTCGAGCGCGCGCAGCAGGACGGTGGCCGCGCCCGGCACCCGCGTGCGCTTGCCGCGCGCCCGCAGGCGCTCGAGCAGCAGCTCCGTCGGCGACGGGCTCCATTCCAGGTCCGGGTCGACGTTGAGGTCGACGTCCTGCGAGGTGTCGCTCACCAGGATCGGGCCCGGACAGAGCGCCTGCATCAGCTCGACGGGGAGGTTGTCGAGCACGCCGCCGTCCACGAGAAGGTCGCCGTGAAAGGGGACGGGGGGAAGCAGGCCGGGAAACGAACCGCTGGCCCGCATCGCCTTCCACACGGGGCCGCGCTGGAACACGTGGACGGTGGCCCGCGTGAGGTTCGCGGCCACGCAGAAGTAGTTGATCCAGAGGTCCTCGATCGGCGTGTCGCCGAAGACGTCGTGGAGCGCCTTCTCCGTCTTGCGCGGCGAGAAGACGGAGACGAGCGGCACCGTGTAGCCGCGATGGGGACGGGTGTCCACGAACGTGCGCCGAAGGGTGTCGATGGTGCCCGGAAACCGGAAGCCCAGCGCGTGGCAGGCCGCGACCAGCGAGCCCATGCTGACGCCGCCGAGGAAGTCGATGGGCACGCCTGCCTCGAGCAGCGCGCGGATGAGTCCGGCGTGGGCGAAGGCGCGGGCGCCTCCGCCGCTGAGAACCAGGCCGACCGCACGCCCGCCCAGGAAACGCGACACGCGGCGGGCGTCCGCGGACGTCCCGTCGCGCACGTGATGGTGCCGGTCGACGCCCGTGGCGTCGAGCCAGGCCGCCGTACCCGACGGCCGCGCGGCGCGCTCCCCGTGGAGGAGGACGAGGACGCGGCCGGCCGAGGTGCGGCCCCTTCCCACCAGGGGCTCGAATGCGCCGAGCCCGGGGGCGGCCTCGGCGCGAGCCACGAGCACGATGCGATCCGCCTGCCGTACGCAGCGGCGCGACCACTCGCCCGCCTCCGGATCGGCCACGAACACGAGCACGTCGTGCGCGCTCTCCTGGCCGTGCAGCCATTCGTTCACGTACATCGAGCGGGCGTCGTCGGGAGGCATCTGCGACGCGCCCGGGCCGTGCTCGGCGTCGAAGGCGCGCGAGTCCAGCACGCGGATGCGCCCGTGCGCTTCCTGATCGGGCAGGAAGCCGGCCAGGAAGTCGTCCAGCGCGGCGCCGCCGAGGGGCACGATCGCGATCACCGTCGAGCGGGCGGCGGCCGGCGGCGCCTCCACCGTCGTGGTTTGCAGGCGGCGGGCGAGGGTGCGCAGGAGGGGCATCAAGGCCTGCGGGCTCTGCTGCAGGAGGGAACGGAAGCCCTGCTCGGAGAAGCGGATCAGCTCGGTGTCGCGCGCCGCCCGGACGGTGGACGATCGCGGGTCTCCCGTGAGCAGGCCGATCTCGCCCACGGGCTGACCGCGGCCGATCTCGGTCACGACTTCGAGCGGACGGTCTGGCCGCTCGCGCACGACCTGGAGCCGTCCCTGCAGGACGACGTACAGCGCGTCCGCGGGGTCGCCTTCGCGGAAGAGGATCTCGTCGCGCTGGAGGTAGACCCAGGAGAGCTCGCCTTCCACGCGGCGGCGGACGGTGTCGTCGAGGGCGCCGAAGATCTCGTCCTCGGCCGCGCGCAGCGCGGGCATGCGCCGGGCCACCAGGGTCGTGAGGACGGCGCGGAGGCCGGGCTCCGCGGACACCGCGTGCTCGAACCCGTCGCGGGAGAGCCCGATCAGGCGGGACGGCGTCTCGGCGCGCACGGTCGCCGTGCGCCGGCCGGCCAGGAGGAGCGCTCCCTCCCCCACGCACTCGCCGACCCCGACCGTCCCGACCGCACGCGGCGGCCCCTCTCCGGTCTCGGCGAGGACGGCGAGCCGGCCCTCCACCACGACATAGAGGGCGTCGCCGGCGGCTCCCTGACGGAAGAGCACCTCGTCCGCGGCCAGCGTCGTTTCGACGCAGGCGGCGGCGATGGAGAGAAGCGCCGCGTCCGGCACGCCTTGGAACAGCGAGGTCGAGCGGAGGAAGACGAATGGGTCGGGAGGCACGTGGGGGGGAGACTATTCCCCCGCGTCGCGCTCCCCGTCAAGCGGTCAGCTCGGGCAGTGCGCGGTGACGATCTCGTCGCGCTTCTTCTTGAAGGCCGCGACCCAGTCGGACACGGGCCGGTTACGCTCGGGGTGGACGTGGAAGCGCTCCACGCGGGCCGCCGTGAACATGTCCGTGATCTGCTTGTCCGAGAGCTGGACGAGCAGGTCGGCCAGGAACTTCCGCCCCGCCTCGCTGACCTTTGGGTCCGCCTTGAGACTGCCCTGCAGCGACTTCTTGAGGTTGCCGACGCACTGCGCGGGGTCCTTCCAGATGGGCTCGCCGGACCAGGCCTGCAGGTTGTTCTTCTGCGTGTCGAGCAGGGTGGCTTCGCCGAACGCATATCCCAGGTCCTGGACGTAGAGGAGCGGCTGCCCGCAGGTCTCGTTGCCCCCCGCGTCCTTCTTCACCGCGTCGGGCGGGCACAGGATCCGCTGGTTGGCGGCCTTGGTGTCGCTGTTCTGGATCAGCACCATCAGGAGCTTCAGCGCGTCACGCTGCGCGCGCGGCGCCCCGCCCGCCTTCTCGTCGACCGTGTCCAGCTCGGGCCACTTCCAGCCCTCGTCCTCCTTGCTCTCGATGCGCTTTCCAGGCAGGCGGCGCTCGATGCTGGCGATCTCGTACGTCTTCTCCGGGACGCGCTTC
>DASTLK010000457.1:0-4508 GCA_035715025.1 Vicinamibacteria bacterium | reverse complement strand
CCTGGCTGGCGGGCGTGGTGGGTGCGGGCACGACGATCGCGGGGGCGATGGCCGGGTCCTACTGGATCAAGCGCAAGGGACTCAAGAAGGCGATCTGGCCGCTGACCATCCTCATGAACTTCAACATCTGGGCCTACGTGTGGCTGGCCTGGGCCAAGCCGGATCCGACCACGTCGCAGGGCTTCGCCCTGATCGCGTTCGTTCATGGCTACGAGTACATGGCCGCCGCCCTCGGCAACGCGGTCCTGCTCGTCTATCTGCTCACCACCTGCAAGGCCGAGTTCAAGGCCGCGCACTACGCGATCGGATCCGCCATCATGTCCATCCCGTCGCGAGTCGTCGGAGGTTTCGGGGGGGCCATCGCCGCCCACATCGGCTTCCTGAGCTTCTTCATCCTCGGCTTCGTCGTCTCGCTGCCGTCGATGCTGCTCCTGTTCGTGGTGCCCCTCAAGGACGATCCGCAGCCTGGCCGCGCCGTGCCCACCGCCGGCCATTAGAATCGCGCCCGGAGGCCTGCCCGTGCCCACCGTGGTCCAGAAGTACGGCGGCTCGTCCGTGGCGGACGTGCAGAAGATGCAGAAGGTGGCGGACCGCATCGCCACCACCAAGGCCGCGGGCAAGGACGTGGTGGTCGTGGTGTCCGCGATGGGAGATACGACGGACGACCTCCTCGCCCTGGCCAAGCAGGTCTGCGAGAGCCCGGCCCGGCGTGAGCTCGACATGCTGCTCTCCGCGGGCGAGCGCATCTCGATGGCGCTCCTCTCGATGGCGCTCAACGCGCGCGGGGTGCCCGCGGTGAGCTTCACCGGCTCGCAGTCCGGCATCGTCACCAACGACGCCCACACCAACGCGCGCATCGTCGAGGTGCGGCCGTTCCGGGTCCAGGACGAGCTGGCCCAGGGCAAGGTCGTGATCGTGGCCGGGTGCCAGGGCGTGTCCTACCGGCGCGACATCACCACGCTCGGGCGCGGAGGATCCGATACGACCGCCGTCGCCCTGGCCGCCGCGCTGGAGGCGGACTGCGAGATCTACTCGGACGTCGAAGGCGTGTACACCGCCGACCCCCGCGTCGTGCCCGAGGCGCGCCGCCTGGCCGAGCTCAGCTACGAGGAGATGCAGGAGCTGGCCGAGTCGGGAGCGAAGGTCCTGAACGCTCAGGCGGTGGAGTTCGCCAAGGAGAAGGGCATCGCGATCTATGCCCGTGCCACCCGCGGGGGCAAGGAGACGGTGGTGCGCAAGTCCCCGCCCCGCTCGCCCGGGCGCGTGGTGGGCGTGGCCAGCGAGACCGGCCTCATCCTGCTCACCACCGCCGACGACGGGCCCGATCTCCTCTTCCGCGTGCTCGAGCACCTCGACGGGCGGCAGGTGGCGGGCAAGCAGCTCCTCTTCCAGGACTGGCCCGGGCGCGGCGGCTCCGGATCCCTCGTCCTCTCCACCGAGAACCTCCACGACTTCCCCGCCCTGCGCCGCGACGTCGAGGGCGTCTTCGCGGGTCGCGTGCAGCTACGGGAGGGCCTGGGCGCGGTCTCCGCCATCGGGGCGGGCATCAACGCGAGCTTCCACAACTTGCGCCGCGCCTACGGCGTGCTCGCGAAGCAGGGGGCCACGGTCCTGGGCGTCTCGACCTCGAGCTTCCGCATCAGCCTGCTCGTCGAGGAGGCGAGGGTCCCGGATGCCGTGCGTGGCCTCCATGCCGAGCTCGTCTCGGAGGGCGAACAAGTCGAGTAAGTTCCTCGATCGCCGTCTATGCGCGTTGCAGCTGACGAACCATCGCGACCGTGACCTGGTTCGCAGCTGAACGCGCGACGGGCGGGGGGAACGTCCCCTCCTACTGGCTCACGCGCTTCCTGTTCCTGCGGCTCCTGGGCCTCATCTACGTCGTCGCCTTCCTGATCATCGTCAACCAATGGCAGCCGCTCCTGGGCAGCCATGGGCTGCTCCCCGCGCGTGAGGTGCTCGACGGCCTCGCCCAGACCCGCGGCCGCGGCCTCCTCACCTTCCTTCGCCTTCCGACGCTCTTCCTGTTCGACCCTTCCGACACCGCGTTTCGCGTCGGCGGCTACGTGGGACTGGCCCTGTCGCTGTGCCTCCTGTGCGGGCTGGCGAACGTGCCGATGCTGTTCGCGCTCTGGCTGCTCTACCTCTCGTACGTCCACGCCGGCCGGACGTTCTACGGATACGGATGGGAGATCCTGCTGCTGGAGACGGGATTCCTGGCCATCTTCCTCGCGCCCACCCTGCAGGCCGGGCCTTTCGCGCGGGGCACTCCGCCCTCGCCCATCGTGATCGCGCTGCTGCGCTGGCTGATCTTCCGCGTGATGCTGGGCGCCGGCCTCATCAAGCTCCGCGGGGACCCGTGCTGGCGCGACCTCACCTGCATGGCCTTCCACTACGAGACGCAGCCCGTCCCGAACCCCCTCTCCTGGTACCTCCACCACCTGCCCCTCTGGTTCCACCGCCTGGAGGTCGCCTTCAACCACGTCGTGGAGCTGGTCGCGCCCTTCTTCGTCTTCGGGCCCCGGCGGGCGCGGCACGTGGCGGGGGCGTTCATCGTCCTCTTCCAGGTGCTCCTCATCCTCAGCGGCAACCTGTCGTTCCTCAACTGGCTGACCATCGCCGTCGCCGTGTCCTGCTTCGACGACGGGTTGCTCTCCCGCCTGCTCCCGCCCCGCACGCGCGCCTGGTTCGAGACGCGCACGGCCGGCATCGAGGAGACCAAGGCCCGCGCGATGGCGGTGTACGCGCTCGCCCTCGTGGTCGGCCTGCTCAGCATCAACCCCGTCGTCAACCTCCTCTCGCCGCGCCAGATGATGAACACCTCCTTCGACCCCTTCGAGCTCGTGAACACCTACGGCGCGTTCGGCAGTATCGGCCGGGAGCGCTTCGAGATCGTGCTCGAAGGCACGGACGACGCGGAGCCCGCTACCGCGCGCTGGACGGAGTACGAGTTCAAATGCAAGCCGGGCGATCCGACGCGCCGGCCGTGCGTGGTCTCGCCCTATCACTACCGGCTGGACTGGCAGATGTGGTTCGCGGCCATGCCCGGCGCGGGAACCCCGCGCTGGCTCGTGCAGCTGGTCGCGAACCTGCTCGCCGGAGACGGCGGGGCGCGCGGCCTGCTCGCGCCGGGCGCGTTCGACGACCACCCACCGCGCTGGATCCGCGGACGCCTCTACCGGTACCAGTTCACGGCGCCGGGCGAGCGCGGCTGGTGGCGCCGTACGTTCGTCACCGAGTACCTTCCCCCGCTGTCCGCGACCTCGCCCGCGCTCCGCGAGTACCTGGCCCAGACGCCGGAGTGGTGAGCCCGTCTACCCGATACCCAGCCGGCCGATCTTGGCCACCAGCCCCTGGCGCGTCAGCCCCAGGGCCACCGCCGCCCGCGCACGGTTGCCTCCGTGCTCGCCCAGGACGGCCGCGATGTGTTCCTGCTCGCACGCCCTCACCGCGTCCTTGAGCGACCGGGCGGCGGTGCGCGGCGCTTCCACGCGGAGGGACAGGTGCTCCGGTCCGATGATCGGGCCGCCGGACAGGACGACGGCGCGATGGATCTCGCGCTGGAGCTCACGCACGTTGCCCGGCCACGCGTAGCCCTCGAGGAGCCGCCGGGCGGCGGCGCTCACGACGGGCTCGGGCTTTCCCGTGGGAGCGTACTGGCGCAGGAAGGCACGCACGAGGCGCCAGATGTCCTCACCGCGCGTGCGCAGCGGCGGCAGGGTCAGGACGACGTCCTTGAGGCGGAAGATGAGGTCCGGGCGCAGGCGCGACTCCAGGGGGACGTTGGCCGCCGTCACCAGGCGAACGTCGGCCTTGCGCAGGCGCGTCTCCCCGACGCGGGCGTACTCGCGCACCTCCACGAAGCGCAGCAGCTTGGCCTGCGCGCGGGCCGACAGGTCGGCCACCTCGTCCAGGAAGAGCGTCCCTTGCTCGGCCGCCGCCACCTGGCCCTCGCGATCGGCCACCGCGCCCGTGAACGCGCCGCGGACGTGACCGAACAGCTCGGACTCGAACAGCTCGTCACTCAGCGAGGACGCGTTGACGGGCACGAACCGGCCCGGCCGTCCCGAGCGGGCGTGCAGCGCCCCCGCCACGCGCTCCTTGCCCGTTCCCGTTTCTCCGGACACGTGGACGACGAGGTCCGAAGGGGCGACCCGTGCCATCGTGCGCAACATCTCGAGCATGCCCGGGCAGCGTCCGATGATTCCGGGCACCTCTTCGTCGTGCGCGGGGGGCTCGGGAGCGAGGAGCTCGAGTGGCCGCAGGCCGAGCAGGCGCACGAACTCCGCGAGCAGGGCCAGCCCGGTCTCGTCCGGCGGGGCCCCGTCCGCTTCCCGGAAATCGAGGTACACCGAGACCCCGGGCGCCATCGGGACCAGCAGCGCACCGGCCAGGCCGTGCAGCACGCGGCTGGGCTCGCGGTCCCACCCCTCGCGGCTCACGTCGACGACGCGAGGGCCGGTCGCTTCCCGCGCGACCACCCGGGCGACGTCGTCCTCCGCCAGCGGGCG
>DASTLK010000456.1:0-6874 GCA_035715025.1 Vicinamibacteria bacterium | reverse complement strand
CCGCGGTGACGTCGCGGCGGACGTTCTCGGCGTCGGTCCTCTCGCCTTCGTGGTGGATGGCCGCCTTCACTCCGTCGCCGAAATCGGGGAATGCATAGAAGATGCGGCCGTCCTCGACTTCCCAGAGCGAGATCGGGCAGGCCTCGGGCGCGAAGGCGGCGGCGTCCCGCAGGGGTTCGAACCAGTGGAGGACCTGGCGCGCGACGGTGAGGGGCAGATCGGGAAGGAGGCGGGGGATCCAGGCCCCGGCCGTGATCACGATGCGGCCGGCGGACCAGGACCCGCGGGCGCTGCGGATCTCCACGCCGCCGGCGTCCGCCCGCCAGGACTGGACTTCGTCGTCGACGCGCAGCTCGGCGCCCGCGCGGGCGGCGCTCTGCAGGGCCGCCTCGATGCAGGCTTCGGGAAACAGGACGCCGGCGCGCGGCTCGAGCACGCCGACCATGCCCGGCTCGGGCGCAAACGCGGGAAACCGGCGAGCGATCTCCGCCGCGGACAGGTCCTCGTAGGGCAGGCCATGCACCTCGGCGCTGCGGCGCGCCCCCCGCACGAGAACGCCGTCGGGGGGCCCGGCCATGAGGCCGCCCGTGAGCCGCCAGAGGGGACGGCCGGCCTCCTCCGAAAGCTCCGCCCACAGCTCGTAGGCGCGCTGCACGAGGGGCACGTAGACCGGGTGCTCGAAATAGGCCTCGCGGATGATGCGCGAGCGGCCGTGGCTGGAGCCGAGGGAATGGGGAGGCGCGAAGCGGTCGAGACCCACCACGCGCTGTCCGCGCTGGGCGAGAGCGCGCGCGACCGCGCTCCCCATCGCCCCCAGCCCCACCACCACGACGTCCGCCCGGCCGGCCATGCCCGGACTCTACACCGCGTTGACAGCGCGCCCGCCCACGCTGAATGATTCCGCGCGCGGAGACCCGATGCAGGTCTTGATCGTCAACCAGGCCGAGGTGCGCCGCCTGCTGCCCATGGCGGAGTGCCTCGGGGTGATGGAGGCCGCGCTGGCCGCCCTGGCCCGCGGCGAGGCGCAGCTGCCCCTGCGCCAGGTGCTGATGCTGCCGGGAGGGCAGGGCGCGTTCGCGGCCATGCCCGCCCACCTCTCCTCGCCGGCGGCGATCGGGATCAAGGTCATCACCGTCTTCCCCGGCAATCACGGCACGGAATACGACTCGCACCAGGGGGCGGTGCTGCTGTTCGAGACGGAGCGCGGCCGGCTCCTCGCCGTCATGGACGCGAGCTCCATCACCGCCATTCGCACGGCCGCCGTCTCCGGCGTGGCCACGCGCGTCCTGGCCCGCCCGGAAGCGAGCGTGCTCGCGCTCCTGGGCAGCGGCGTCCAGGCCGCCACGCACCTGGACGCGGTCCTTCTCGTGCGTCCGCTGCGGCGCGTGCGCGTGTGGAGCCGCGATCCCGCCCACGTCGCGCATTTCGTGGAGGCGGCACGGCGCCGCCATCGTCTCGACATCCAGCCCGCGGCCAGCGCGCGCGAGGCGGTCGAGGACGCGGACGTGGTCTGCACGGTCACGTCGTCCCGGGAGCCCGTCCTGGAGGGGGCGTGGCTGCGGCCGGGGACCCACGTGAACGCGGTGGGGGCGAGCGTGCGCGCCGCGCGCGAGCTGGATTCGGCGGCGGTGGCCGCGGCCCGCGTCTTCGTGGATCGTCGCGAGTCCGCGGCCAACGAAGCGGGCGACCTCCTCATCCCGCGCGCGGAAGGGGCCATCGGCGACGACCACGTTCAGGGCGAGCTCGGCGAAGTGCTCATCGGGAAGGTGGGCGGCCGGCGCACGGAAACGGAGATCACGGTGTTCAAGTCCCTCGGCCTCGCCGTCGAGGACGTCGCCTCCGCCCATCACATCCACGCCCGCGCGCGGGCGGCGGGGGTGGGGACCTGGGTCGAGCTGGGAGGAGGCCGCGATGCCTCCGGTTGAGGCGCCGACCCTCGCCGACGTCCGCGCGGCGCGCGAGCGCCTGGCCGGGCTCGTGCTGCGCACTCCCCTCGTCCGCCTGGCCGTGGAGGGCGTGCCCGCCGAGATCCATCTCAAGCTGGAGAGCCTGCAGCCCATCGGGTCGTTCAAGCTCCGCGGTGCGACCAACGCCATGGCCCTGGCCGGACCCGAGGGCCTGCGCGACGGCGTCTACACGGCCAGCGCCGGCAACATGGCCCAAGGGGTGGCCTGGTCCGCGCGCCGCCTCGGCGTCGCCGCCACCGCCATCGTCCCCGACCACGCACCCGAGGCGAAGCTGTCCGCGCTGGCGCGCCTGGGGGCGCGCGTGGAGAAGGTGCCGTTCGATCAGTGGTGGCAAGTCCTCGTCGAACACGGGCAGCCGGGCCGCGAAGGACTGTTCCTCCATCCCGTCTGCGACCGCGCGGTCATGGCCGGCAACGGCACCATCGGGCTCGAGATCCTCGAGGACCTTCCGGACGTGGAGACCGTGCTCGTGCCCTACGGCGGCGGCGGGCTCTCTTGCGGGATCGCCGCCGCCCTCCGGGGCAGCGGCGCGCGCGCGCGCGTGATGGCCTGCGAAGTGGACACGGCGGCGCCGCTCTCCGCCGCGCTGGCCGCGGGCCGGCCCGTCCCCACCTCCTACACGCCCAGCTTCGTGGACGGCATCGGGGCCAAGAGCGTGCTCGCGGAGATGTGGCCGCTGGCCAGCCGCCTGCTCGACGGCGCGCTTTCCAGCTCCCTGGCCGACGTGGCCGCGGCCGTGCGCCTCCTGGCCGAGCGCGCGCACGTGGTGAGCGAGGGCGCGGGCGCGGCTCCGCTGGCGGCGGCGCTCTCCGGGCGGGCGGGCGGGGGGAAGACGGTCTGCGTCGTCTCGGGCGGGAACATCGACGCCGGTGTCCTGGCCCGGATCCTTTCCGGGGAGATGCCCTGAGTCCCAATCGATAGAGCAGTTGACAGATGTACTCGCAGTTGTGATATACACGCCTGCGTGCGCCCGTCCCCCGGCCGCTGGTACCTGCTCGTTCACCAATTGCCCCCCAAGCCTCTCTACCTGCGCGCGAAGGTGCGCCAGCGCCTGGCCAAGGTCGGGGCCCTCGCCCTCAAGAACTCCGTGTACGTCCTGCCCGCCCGGCCGGAGTGCCTGGAAGACCTCCAGTGGATCGCGCAGGAGGCGGAGGCGGGCGGGGGAGAGGCCTTCGTGTGCGGGGCCGCGTTCGTGTCCGGGGTCGAGGAGGGCGCGCTGGAGCGGCGCTTCCAGGAGGAACGGGCCGCGGACTATCGCGCCTGGGCGGCGGAGGCGCGACGTGCGCTCGAGGGCGGCACGGACGAGAGCCTGGAGCGCCTGAAGAAACGCTGGGCGGAGATCCGCGCGATCGACTTCTTCGACGCGCCCGCCCGCAAGGAGGGCCAAGCCATGCTGACCGCGCTGGAGAAGAGGGCCGGACGCGATTCCGGCACCGGGCCGGGGAGGGGGGTGCGCGACCTCGTGGGCAAGGTGTGGGTGACGCGCCGGGACGTCCACGTCGACCGCATCGCGACGGCCTGGCTGGTGCGCCGCTTCATCGACGCGCGCGCGCGCTTCCGCTTCATCGACCCCGCCCGCGAGCAGCCGCGGACGGGCGAGATCGGCTTCGACATGGTGGGAGGGACGTTCACCCACGAGGGCGACCGTTGCACGTTCGAGACCGTGCTCGGCCGGCTGGGCGGACGCGATCGCGCGCTCGGACAGGTCTCGGAGATCGTCCACGACCTCGATCTCAAGGACGGCAAGTACGGGCGGCCGGAGGCCGCCGGCGTGGGCCAGCTCCTGGCCGGGCTCTATGCCTTGGAGGCGGACGACGAGAAGCGCCTCGCGCGCGGCGGCGCTGTCTTCGACGACCTCCATGCCTCGTTCGCGTCCGGGCGGCCCGCGCGCCCGGCCGCCGCGCGCGTCCGGAAGGGGGGTGGCCATGGGCGAAGCGTCGGCAGGCCGAAGCGCCGGCGCGGATGACCCGCGGGCGGTGCGGGCCGCGCCATCGCTGCGCGCGTTCGCGCTGTATTTCCTCCGGCTGGGCGCGACGGGGTTCGGCGGTCCCATCGCCCTGGCCGGGGACATGCAGCGCACGCTCGTCGAGGAGCGGGGCTGGACCTCGCCCAAGGACTACCTGGACGGCCTGGCCCTCGCCCAGCTCGCCCCTGGTCCCCTGGCCGCGCAGCTCGCGATGTACCTCGGCTTCACGCATTCGGGTCTCACCGGGGCGAGCGTGGTGGCGGTCGCGTTCATCCTCCCGTCGTTCCTGATCGTCTGGGCCCTCTCCGCCGCGTACGTCCGCTTCGGGGGCCTGCCCTGGATGCGCGCGGCGTTCTACGGCATCGGCGCCGCCGTGATCGCGGTCATCGCGCGCTCGGCCTGGCGCCTGGCCCGGCTCACCCTGGGCCGCGACGGCGTCCGCTGGTCGATCGCGGTCACCCTCGCGGTCGCGACCGCCTATACGGAGCGCGAGATCGTGTGGCTGTTCCTGGCCGCCGGGCTGGTGGCGATGGTGGTCTCGCCGATGGCCGCCCGCGCCGGCAAGCGCGCCGCCCTCGCGATTCCGCTGGCCACCGCGCTGCCCGCGGTACCGGCGGCGGCGGCCGCCGCCGCCTCTTCCACCTCCCTGCTCCAGCTCTTCCTCTTCTTCGCCAAGGCGGGCGCGTTCGTGTTCGGCAGCGGCCTCGCCATCGTGCCCTTCCTGTACGGCGGAGTGGTCCGCGAGCACGGGTGGCTCACGGACCAGCAGTTCCTGGACGCGGTGGCGGTGGCCATGATCACCCCGGGTCCGGTGGTGATCACGGTGGCGTTCATCGGCTACCTCGTCCGCGGCTTCGGAGGCATGGCGGCGGCGGCGGCCGGCGTGTTCCTCCCCGTGTTCCTCTTCGTCGTGCTTCCGGCGCCGATGTTCCGGCGGCACGTCGACCGTCCGACGCTGCGCGCTTTCGTGGACGGGGTGACGGCCGCGGCCACGGGCGCCATCGGGGGGGCGGCCTTCGTGCTGGCGCGCCGGGCGATCGTCGACGGGCCGACGGCGGGGCTGGCCCTGGCGGCGCTGCTCGTGCTGATGCGCTGGCGCGTCCCCGAGCCGCTCGTGATCGCCGCCGCCGGACTCCTCGGGCTCCTGCTCGGCCCCGGGAGGCTGGGCTGACGGCGGGGCGGACCACGCTGATGCTGTCGGGCGAGGAGGTCGCGCGCCTGGTGACGATCGAGGAGTGCATCCGCGTCGTCGAGGACGCCTTCCGGCGCGAAGCCGAGGGGACCACGCTGCCCGCCGCCGTCCTGTCCGTTCCCGCCGCCGACGGCGGCTTCCACGTGAAGGCGGCGGGGCTGAAGGGCCAGCCGGGGTGGTTCGCGGCGAAGGTCAACGCGAACTTCCCCTCCAATCCCGCTCGCCATCGCCGGCCCACCATCCAGGGCCTGGTCGTGCTGTGCGAGACCGCCACCGGCTATCCGCTGGCGGTGATGGACTCGGCGGAGATCACCGCCCTGCGCACCGCCGCCGCCAGCGCGGTGGCCGCGCGGCACCTGTGCCGTGCGGACGCGGAGGCGCTGGCCATCATCGGGTGCGGCCGCCAGGGCCTGCGGCACGTGCGCGCCCTCGCTCACGTGCGTCCGTCGCTACGGCGCGTGCTGGCCGTCGACTCCGACCGCGGGCGGCTCGACGCCTTCACGGCCGACGTGAAGCGGAGCGGACTCGCGGTCGAGATCGTCCCCGAGGCCGGGCTCGCGGCGAGGCGTGCGGACGCCGTGGTCACCTGCACTCCGTCGCCACGGCCTCTGCTCGGGCCCGGCGACCTCGCGCCTGGCGCGTTCCTGGCCGCGGTGGGGGCGGACAGCCCGGGCAAGCAGGAGGTCGATCCGGCCCTGATGGCGAGCACACGCGTGGTCGTGGACGTGCTCGCCCAGTGCGCGCTGATGGGCGACCTTCATCATGCGATCGCCGCGGGTCGCATGAGGGAGGGCGACGTGCACGCGGAGCTGGCCGACGTGGTGGCCGGCCGGCGTGCGGGGCGCCGGTCGCGCGATGAAGTCTTCATCTTCGACAGCACGGGCACGGCCCTGGAGGACGTGGCCGCCGCCGTCCTTGCCTACGAGAAGGCGATCGCGTCCGGTGCGGGCGTGCGGCTCGATCTCGTGGGTTGACTCAGGCGCGAAGGTGGTCGGCCTGCCACTCGCGGATGCGCCGCTTGATCTCCCGGCGGTCGGTGAGGTTCTCGTCGAGCACCTGCCGCACGAGGCCCGGCAGCTCCGCATCGCTGGCAAAGCGGAGGGCGACGAGCTGGCCGGGACGGAGGGTCCCGACGCGCGCGCGCAGGTCGGGGGGCAGGACGGAGGCCAGGCGCAGGCTCATCTCGAGGCGGATGACCCGGTCCTGGACGCGCAGCGGGAACATGCGCACGTAGAAGGCGAGGCCGAGCAGGGCGAGGGCGACGATCACGCCCATGACGGCGTCGATCCCCGGCACGCGATAGAGCCTCACCATCGACCAGGCCAGGTTCAGCGCCAACGCGCCCAGCACCCCGTAATGGAAGCCGGGCACGGTGCGGGCGTGGTGGGTGAACGATTGCGATCCCGTCTGGCTCACGTCGTCTCCTCCTGGGGTGGCCGGTCGTCCCGCGCGAAGTCGATCTCGCCGCGCTCGGGGTCGGCGCGGACCAGGCGCACGCGTACCGCGTCGCCCACGTCGAGACCGGGCTCGCCGGCCACGACGCGGCCGTCCACCGGCGGCCGCAGCGTGCGAACCCAGGTCGCCTTGGCGGAAGCGCCCGTGACCAGCGCGTCGAAGCTCTCGCCGATGCGGTCCGAGAGCAGGAGCGCGCTGGCCGCCTTCTTGACCTGACGCTCCACGCGGTTGGCGGCGTCTTCCTGCCGCGTGCAGTGGCGGGCCAGCTCCTCCAGCTCCGCGCGCGCGTCGGGA
>DASTLK010000455.1:0-3563 GCA_035715025.1 Vicinamibacteria bacterium | reverse complement strand
CCGCCTGCATCGCGCGATGCAGCGCCGAGCGGAACTCGCTCGCGTTCTGGAAGCGCTGCGCCGCGTCCTTGGCCATCGCGCGTTCGACCACCTGGGCGAGCACGGCCGGGATCCCGGGCGTGAGCTCCTGGACGGAAGGTGGCTCCTCCTGCATGACCTTGAAGAGCACGGAATGCATGGAGTCGGCGTCGAAGGGCTTGCGGTAGGTGAGCAGCTCGTAGAACACGCAGCCGAGCGCGAAGACGTCCGAGCGCGCGTCCGCCCGCTCCCCGCGCACCTGCTCGGGCGACATGTAGTGCGGCGTGCCCATCACCATCCCGACCCGCGTCATCTCCGAGCCGCCCAGGCGGGCCAGCCCGAAGTCCATGATCTTGGCCTGCCCGTTGCTCAGGAGGTGGACGTTGGCGGGCTTGAGGTCGCGGTGAACGATGTCGTGCGCGTGCGCGAAGGCGAGGCCTTCCGCGATCTGATCCACGACGGAGAGCTTGTCGTCGAGAGAGAGGGGAGCGCGGCGGGCGATGGCCTGCTTGAGGTCGGAGCCGTCGAGCAGCTCCATGGCCATGAAGATCTTGCCCTGCTCCTCCCCGTAATCGAAGACGGTGATGATGTTGGGGTGGTTCAGGCGCGCCGCGGACTGCGCCTCGCGCTCGAAGCGCTTGCGCAGCGTGTCGTCCGCGCCGAGCTCCGCCGAGATCGTCTTGACGGCGACGAAGCGGTTGAGGACGGGGTCGTGGGCCTTGTAGACCTCGCCCATAGCCCCCTCCCCGATCTTTTCGAGGATCTTGTACTTGCCGATCTGCTCGAGCATGGGGCCGGCGCGCATCATAACACTCGCTCGCGTCAAGCCTTGGACCTTGGCTGTCACGTCCCTGCCGCACGATCCCTACACACAGCCTGTGCCACGCCGTTCGGGGTAAGGGGTGCCGGTGGGGAGGAGGACGTGAGCCAGCAGTTGGTGGTGCGGCGCGAGGACACCGAGGCCGCTCTCCTTTCCGTCCTCAAGGCGCTCGAGATCGAGCGCACGCTCGGAGCGGAGCCCGTGCTGGCGGCCCTCCGCCGCTTCCCGCCGCAGGAGGCGCGTTACGCCGACTTTCCGGAGGACCTCGACCCACGGCTGCGCGACGTGCTGCGGCGCCGCGGGGTCGAGCGGCCCTACATCCATCAGCGCGAGGCCCACGACGCCGCGCGCGCGGGACGGCACGCGGTGGTGGTCACGCCGACGGCGTCGGGCAAGACGCTTTGCTACAACCTGCCCGTCCTCGACACCATCCTCAAGGATCCGGACGCGCGCGCCCTGTACCTGTTCCCGACCAAGGCGCTCGCCCAGGACCAGCTCGCCGAGCTCTACGGCCTGATCGAGATGCTCGGTGCCGACATCGGCACCTTCACCTACGACGGTGACACGCCGCAGGACGCGCGCAAGGCCATCCGGGCCCGTGCCCACATCGTGGTCACGAACCCGGACATGCTGCACAAGGGCATCCTCCCGCATCACACGAAGTGGGTGAAGCTCTTCGAGAACCTGCGCTACGTGATCGTGGACGAGCTGCACACCCACCGCGGGGTCTACGGCTCGCACGTCGCCAACATCTTCCGGCGGCTCCGCCGCCTGTGCGAGTTCTACGGCTCCAAGCCCCAGTTCCTCTGCTCGTCCGCCACCATCGGCAACCCCAAGGAGCTCGCGGAGGCGCTCACCGGCCGGGAGATGACGCTCATCGATCGGAGCGGAGCGCCGCGCGGCGAGCGCTACTTCGCCCTCTACAACCCCCCGGTGGTGAACCGCCAGCTCGGGATCCGCCGCTCCGCGCTGGGCTGCGCGCGCGACGTCGCCCTCTCCTTCCTGAAGAAGGGCCTGCAGACGATCGTGTTCGCGCCCTCGCGCCTGTCCACGGAAGTGCTGGTCACCTACCTCAAGGACGCGCTGGAGACGCGGCCCGGCTCCGAAGGGGTGATCCGCGGCTACCGCGGCGGCTATCTCCCGTTGAAGCGGCGTGAGATCGAGCGCGGGCTGCGCGACGGGTCGGTGCTCGGCGTCGTCTCCACGAGCGCCCTCGAGCTCGGCATCGACATCGGGAGCCTCGACGCGGCGGTGCTCCTGGGCTATCCGGGCAGCGTCGCCTCCGCCTGGCAGCAGGCGGGCCGGGCCGGACGCCGCCAGGGCTCGTCGGTGGCGGTGATGGTGGCGAACTCGACCCCGCTGAACCAGTTCATCGCCAAGCACCCGGACTACTTCTTCGACGCGCCGGTCGAGCAGGCCCGCATCAATCCCGACAACCTGCACATCCTGGTCAGCCACATCAAGTGCGCGGCCTTCGAGCTGCCCTTCACGGCGGGGGAGAGTTTCGGGCGCGAGAGCCTGGAAGAGATCCTCGGGTTCCTGGAGGAGGAGCGGCTCGTGCACCGGGCGGGCGACCGCTGGCACTGGACGTCGGAGAGCTACCCCGCGGACGCGGTCAGCCTCCGCAGCGTGTCCTCCGACAACTTCGTGGTCCAGGACATCACGCGCGAGCCGCGCATCGTGGCCGAGGTCGACTTCGATTCCGCGCCCTCCACCCTGCACGAGAAGGCCGTCTACATCCTGGAGGGGCGGACGTTCTTCGTCGAGAAGTACGACCACCAGGAACGCCGTGCCCACGTGCGCGAGGCGGAGGTGGACTACTACACCGACGCCATCACCTACACGAAGGTGAAGATCCTCGACCGGTTCGCGGAGGAGCCGGCCGCCTGCGCGCGGCGCAGCCACGGCGAGGTCCACGTCACCTCGCAGGTGGTCGGGTTCAAGAAGATCAAGTTCTACACGAACGAGAACGTGGGCTCGGGCGAGCTGCAGATGCCCGAGAACGAGATGCACACCACCGCGTACTGGCTGACCGTCCCCCGCGAGCGCATGGCCGGACTGCCGTACTCGGGAGAGGAGCGGCGCGACGGGGTGGTGGCGCTCGCCTACACGCTGGGCCAGCTGGCGGCCCTGTTCCTCATGTGCGACCGGCACGACATCGGGGTGGCCCTGGGGGACAACGGACAGGGCGAGGCCGTGCACGCGCGCGGCCTGCGGCCGGCGGGCACGGCCCTGACCGAGCGGCCGCGGCCGGGCGACGACTACGAGCCGCACATCTTCGTCTACGACAACTACCCGGGCGGCATCGGCCTCAGCGAGCCCTTGTACCGGCTGCACCCGCGGCTCGTGCGCGAGAGCGAGGCGCTCATCGTCGCCTGTGCCTGCTCCGACGGGTGCCCCTCCTGCGTGGGGCCGGTGGGCGAAGTGGGAAGCCGCGGGAAGGAGGTCGCGCTCGCCATCCTGCAGGCCCTGCGCGGCGAGGTCGTCTTCGACAGGAAGGAAGCGACGCCCATCGCCCGATGAGCCGCGGCCCGGTCATCCCCCTGGAGAACCGCCCCTGATGTCGAGCGCGCTCGGCGAGCGGCTGCGACGACTCCGACGGTCCGACGGTCCGCTGCCCATGCCGGAGCGGACGGCGCCGGCGGCGCCGGAGGGACTGGCGCGGCTGGAGGCGCGCCTCATCGGGACCCCGGACGACGACGGGCTCAGCCTGAAGGAGCGGCTC
>DASTLK010000454.1:0-5108 GCA_035715025.1 Vicinamibacteria bacterium | reverse complement strand
AAGCCATCGCCGCCGGCGGGCGCGACGCCTACTACCGCGGCCCCATCGCGAAGGACCTCGTCGCCTTCTCGAAGAAGAATGGCGGCTACTTCTCCGAAGAAGACCTGGCCGCGGACAAGCCGGACTGGGTCGAGCCCATCTCCACCGACTATCGCGGAGTCCGCGTGTTCGAGCTGCCGCCCAACGGACAGGGCATCACCGCCCTTCAGCTCCTGAACGTGATGGAAACGTTCGACCTCAGGCGCATGGGCCGCGATTCCACCGAGTTCTGGCACACGTTCGTCGAGGCCAAGAAGCTCGTGTACGAGGACCGCGCGCGATTCGTGGCCGATCCCGGCTTCTACAAGGGATCGGTGGACTGGCTCCTCTCGAAAGACTACGCGCGCCAGCGCGCCCGTCTCATCGATCCGACTCAGGCGGCGGCGCGGATCGAGGCCGGCCATCCCGGCCTCGGCGGCGGGGACACGACCTACCTGGCCGTCGCGGACGCGGACGGCAACATGGTGTCCCTCATCCAGTCGAACTACCAGGGATTCGGCTCGGGCTACGTGCTCGAGGGCTGGGGCTTCGCCGTCCACAACCGCGGCGCCCTCTTCGACCTCAAGCCCGGCCTGCCCAACTCGCTCGAGCCGGGCAAGCGGCCCTTCCACACCATCATCCCCGCCTTCGCGATGAAGGACGGCAAGCCCTGGCTTGCCTTCGGTCTCATGGGCGGAGACATGCAGCCGCAAGGACACGCCCAGGTGATCGTGAACATGGTGGACTTCGGAATGAACCTCCAGGAGGCGGGCGATGCCGCGCGCTTCTACCACACGGGATCGTCGGAGCCGACGGGCACGCTCATGACCACTGGCGGCGTGCTGCACCTCGAGAGCGGCGTGCCCGCGGAGGTGCGCCGCAACCTCGCGAGCATGGGCCACCGGGTGGCGGAGACGGTCGGCACGTTCGGCGGTTACGAGGCCGTGATGCGCGATCCCGTCACCGGTGTCTACGCGGGCGCCACGGAATCGCGCAAGGACGGCTGCGCGATGGGGTACTGAGAGTCATGCTCACGAGTCACCGCTCTACGGCGACGTTGGCCGGCGCGCTGCTCGTCGCCTTTGCGGTCGTCAAGGCTTCCGTCGTCCCTGTTGCCCGCGCCGCTGAGAAGTGGCCTTTGAAGCTGGAATTCACCGGCAAAGGCCCCTTTCGAGCTGGCGACGACCTTCAGATGTGGGTGGGGATTCGCAATTCCAGGGTAGGGGACACGGTCGTGTGCGTGCAGAATTTCTTCTATGACCTGCACGATGCGGCGGGTGAGAACATGGGCGGTAACACTCCGCTACGACGGGATCTTCACAGTTGCACGACTCTCTCAGAGAAGCACCTAGTCAGACAAGATGAGACGTACTTCTTTCATGTAGCCCTCCCGACGTCTCGCGCGATGGCGGATTCTGCGAGGCTTCGCGTCTGGGTGTCCGTCACCACCGAATGCCTCCCGAGCGAGGAGTCCTGTGAACGGGGATTCGCTGACGCTCAGGGCGAGTCGGTGGTTCAGCTGACCCCGTCCCGGGCACCTACACGGCCGTAGGCTCAATGTGAAAAGCAGACAGCCCGCCCGCCTCATCGCCGGTCCAGTAGCCCCATCGCGCGCAGCCAAGATGCGCACAGGCCGGGCCACTGCGAGAGCACGGGATCGCCGGGAGCGAGCCCGACTCCGTGTTTGCCCTTCGGGAACACGTGCAGCTCCACGGGCACGCCGGCCTGGTGCAGGGCCTGCGCGAAGGCGAGGCTGTTCTCGACGGGAACGCCCGGGTCGTCCGCGGTGTGGAAGAGGAACGCGGGCGGGGTCTGCGCGGTGACGCGCCGCTCGTTCGAGAGATCCTCGGCGAGCGCGGGATCCGGCGTGTCTCCCAGCAGGTTCCGCACCGAACCGCGATGCGCGTAGGCGGCAGACATCGACATCACGGGGTAGGCAAGCACCATGAAGTCGGGGCGCGATCCCATCCGGTCGATGGGATCCGGGGCGTCCGGCCGGCCCGCGTCGAAGTGCGTGCCCGTGGTCGCGGCCAGATGCCCGCCCGCGGAGAAGCCGAGGATGCCGAGCCGGCCCGGATCCACACCGAAGTCCTTCGCGCGCGCGCGCACCAGGCGAATGGCCCGCTGCGCGTCCTGCAGCGGTACCGGATGGCGGTAGCGAGGGCCCACGCGGTACTGCAGCACGAACGCGGACACGCCGAGCGAATTGAGCCACTCCGCGACCTGCTTGCCTTCGTGATCGCTGGCCAGCGTGCCGTAGCCGCCGCCCGGGCACACGACGATGCCGGCGCCGCTCGCGGCAGCGGCGGGCGCGCGATAGAGGGTGATCTTCGGCCGGTCTTCCGGCGCCGTGCCGAGCGCGCCGGGCGCGCCCTCCGGCCACAGCAGCAGGAACTCGCGGTCGCCGTGCGCGGTGTCCACGGGATTGCTCCGATAGGGTGTCGGGGTGGGTGAGGGTGTCTGGGCAGCGGCGATAGTCGCGGACAACATGAGGACGACAACCGGCGCGAACCGTACCATCACGCTCACCAGCTCTCGTGGACGTGCGGCCGGATCCGCCGGTCGTAGATGTCCTTCACCGCCGCCATCGTGGACGCGCTCAGCGGCGGGAGCGATGCGGCGGCGGCGTTCTCGCGCGCCTGATCCGCCGTCTTCGCGCCCGGGATCGTGCACGTCACCTCGGGAAACATCAGGATCCAGCGCAGCGCGAACTGGCTCAGGGTGGCGGCCGCGGGCCGCAGCTTGCGCAGCTCCTCGACCGCCTCCAGGCCGACGGCATAGGGCACGCCGGAGAACGTCTCGCCCTTGTCGAAGCGCTCGCCCTGCCGGTTGAACTGCCGGTGGTCGTCGGCCGCGAAAGCGGAATCAACCTTGAACTTCCCGGTGAGGAGGCCGCTGGCCAGCGGCACCCGGGCCAGGATCCCGACCTTGCGCTCGCGCGCGGCGGCAAAGAACTGGTCCGCCGGCTTGAGGCGGAACATGTTGAAGATGATCTGCACGGACTGGACACCGGGATTGCGGATGGCGCGCAGTGCCTCGTCCACCGTCTCCACGCTCACGCCGTAGTAGCGGACCTTGCCCGCCCGGATCAGGTTGTCGAGGATCTCGAACACCTCCGGGCTGTCGTACACGGTCGTGTGAGGGCAGTGGAGCTGCAACAGGTCCAGCCTGTCCGTGGCCAGGTTCTGCAGGCTGCGATCGACCCAGGCGGTCAGGTTCTCGCGCGTATAGCCCTCGCGTGTCTGCGTGGGGAGCCGGCGGCCGGCCTTGGTGGCCACGTAGATGTGCTCGCCCGCGCGCTCGCGGCGGAGGCGCGCCACCAGCCGCTCGCTGCGCCCGTCGCCGTACACGTCGGCGGTGTCGATGAAGTTGACGCCGGAGTCGACGGCGGCGTGCAGCGCGGCCATCGAGGCCTCGTCGTCCACGGATCCCCAGGCGCCCCCGATGGCCCAGGCCCCGAAGCTCACGGTGGAGACGGTCAGGCTCGTGCGTCCCAGTTGGCGGTATTCCATTGCCTCAGTCTGCGCGGTCGGCCACCGACCTTGATAGCACGCGGGATCGCCCTCAGTCCAACCTGTCGAACGTCCACTGCGGCGAGCCGGCGCTCGAGGCCTCCACGTCGCCGCGCGCGATCCCCTCCAGCAGGAGGCGCAGCGCTCCTCGCTGGGCGGCCAGGTCGAACCCGAAATACCGGTCCGGGTAGCGCTCGAACCGCTTGAGCGCGCGCCGGCTCATGCTCTGCGCGCCGGCCAGGTTGCCGTTGCCGAGGTGGTAGAAGGCCACCGAGACCTGGATGAGCCCCTGGAAGAAGTCCCGCGAGGGACCGCGCAGGCCCGCCCACAGGTCCTCGATCGTGTCGTGGCATTCGAAGTAGAAGCCGCGGTTGAACTCGTCCACGCCGCGCGCGAACTGCCGGCGTTCGTCCTCGTCGAGCTGCGGCTCCGGCGGCGCGCCCATGCCCGCATCCTCGCCGACCCGCGCCCCCGCGGCAACGGCTTGACACCGCGGGCAGGGCGCCCCACCATCGCGGCGTCCCACAGATCCTCAGTCCGCCCCTTCCGCGCACGGGAGGCGTCATGTCCACTGGTCCCTGGTTCTACGTCGACCGCGGCGAGCAGCGTGGCCCCGTCGCCACGGCGGACCTCGCGAGCTGGATCCAGAGCGCGCGCCTGCCGCGCGACGTGCAGGTCTGGCGCGAAGGCCTGCCCCAGTGGACGGCCGCGGAGGCGTTGCCGGAGATCGCGTCGCAGCTCCAGGCCGTCGCCTTCTTCGTCATGGGGCCGAACGGACCGCAGGGCCCGCTGGATGCGCCGATCCTGCTCGAGTGGGTCCGCGCCGGCCACATCGGCCGCGAGACGCTGGTGTGGCGCACGGGGCTGCCGGAATGGATCACGGCCGGTGCCGTCCCCGAGATCGCGCCCTACTTTCCGGCGGCGGCCGCCGTGTACGCGCCCCCGGCCGCGTGGCCGCCGGTGGCCCCTCCCGCCCCCCCGGCGCCATACGTGCCCAGCGCGCCGGTGCCGACCACGCGCGAGGCGCGCCCCGCCTCCGATCGCGACGGTCCCTGTCCGCTGTGCGGCGACGCCGGGAAGATGGGGAGCAAGGCACGCAAGCTGTACGACGTCTGGGTCTGCCGCAAGTGCAATCTCCGGATGACGAATCGCCGCCAGTTTGCCTGGCTGCTCGACGTGGTGGCGCTGTGGGGCCTCATGTTCGTCGTGGTGTTCGTGGTCGCCTTCGTCGTGGCGGCGACGGGCGGAGGCGCACGCGCGAACACGAGCGGCCTGGTGGCCGTGCTGCCCTGGGCCGCCTACGTGGCCTGGCTGTTCAAGGACGGCTTCCACGGCCACTCGTTCGGAAAGTCGCTCATGGGTCTCCAGGTCGTGGACATCGACACCGAGCAGGGCGCCGGCTTCGGCGCCTCCTTCCAGCGGAACCTCCCGATGTTCATCCCGTTCGCGCCGCTGGTGGCCGCGTTCCAGATGACGCGCGGGCCCCGGCTCGGCGACGGCTGGGCGAACACACGCGTCGTGTGGAAGAAGTACCGGGGCCGCGGTCCCTTCTGACGCCGCGGGCGGCCGCGCCCGCCG
>DASTLK010000453.1:0-2717 GCA_035715025.1 Vicinamibacteria bacterium | reverse complement strand
CTCCCCGAGGGCAGGAGCCACGGACAGCTCGAATTCGGGGGTGCCCGACTACTACGACCGCCTGGGCGCGGTCAGCGTCCTCGAGAAGCAGGCCATGTTCAACGAGCGCAGCGTCAGCATCGGCCACGAGGGCCTGCCCGTGCGGATCCGCATCGCGGACGTCACTCCGTCCTACTTCGGCGTCATGGGCGTCGCGCCCGCCCTGGGCCGGGTCTTCACCACCGACGAAGGCGAAGTCGGCAACGAGAAGCGGGTCGTCCTGAGCGACGCGCTCTGGCACAGCCAGTTCGCGGGCGACGCCGGTGCGGTCGGACGCGATCTGCGCGTGGACGGACAGCCCTACACGATCGTGGGTGTCATGCCGCGGAGCTTCCAGGCCATGGGTCCCGAGGTGATGCTGTGGCGGCCGCTCGCCTTCACCGCCGAGCAACGCTCCGACGACAAGCGGCACAGCAACAACTACTGGAACCTCGGCCGCCTCAAGCCGGGAGCCACTCTCGCCCAGGCCCAGGCCCAGGTCGACGCCTTGAACGCGGCGAACCTGGAGCGATTTCCGAAGTACAAGGACCTCCTGGTCAACGCCGGCTTCCGCACGGTCGTGGACGGCTTCCAGGACCACCTCGTCCGTTTCGTGAAGCCGACCCTGTACCTTCTCTGGGGAGGCGCGCTCTTCGTGCTCCTCATCGGATGCGTCAACGTCTGCAATCTCGCGCTCGTGCGCGCGCGCTCGCGGCTCAAGGAGCTGGCCACGCGGCTGGCCCTGGGGGCGGGCCGATGGCAGGTCGCGCGCCAGCTCGTCGCGGAGAGCGTGGTCCTGACCCTGGTCGCGGCCGGGGCCGGGCTCGTGCTGGCGGCGGTGGCGCTTCGCACGCTCGGTCGCTTCAACCTCGACGATCTCCCGTTCGGAGCCGAGATCCGCCTCGACGCCGTGGCCGTCCTCTACTCGCTGGCCGTCTCGCTCGCCATCGGGATCGCGATGGGCCTCGTGCCCGTGGCGGCCGTGCTGCCCGCGAACCTGTCCGCCGTCCTGCGCGACGCGGGCCGCGGCAGCAGCGTGGGGCGCGGAGGCCGGATCCTGCGCCGTGGCCTGGCCGTCACCCAGGTGGCCTTCACGTTCATCCTCGTCGTGGGGGCGGGCCTCCTGCTCGCCAGCTTCCGGCGCGTGCTCGGCGTGGATCCCGGCTTCGTCGCGGAGCGGGTGCTCACGGCGTCCGTCATGCTTCCGCGGAGCCGCTACGAGGACGATGCCAAGCGGCGCGCGTTCACGGACGAGGCCCTCCGCCGTGTGCGCGCCCTGCCCGGCGTCCTCACCGCCGGGGCCACCAACACCATCCCGTTCGGCGGCAACGACAACGACAGCGTGATCCTGGCCGAGGGCTACCAGATGAAGCCGGGAGAATCCGTCATCTCTCCCAGCCAGGTCACGGTGACTCCGGGCTATTTCGAGGCCACCGGCGTGCGCCTGGCCGCGGGCCGGTTCTTCCAGGACAGCGATGCGGGCGGAAAGCACCCGGTCGTCATCGTGGACGAGAAGCTGGCCCGCCGCTTCTGGCCGAGCCAGGACCCGATCGGCCGGCGCCTCTTCCTCCCCACCGACATCGACAACCTGCTCGCGATCACGGACAAGACGGTGTTCCTCGACGTGGTGGGCGTGATCAAGGACGTGAAGCTCCACGACCTCGCGGAGGGCAAGAAGGCGGTCGGCGCCTACTACTTCCCCATGTCGCAGGAGACGTCGACCGTGCTCACCTTCGCCTTGAAGACGGCGGGCCCGCCGGAGGTGGTGACCAGCGGCTTGCGCGCGGCGATGGCCTCGCTCGATCCGGAGCTGCCGCTCTTCGACGTGCGGACGCTGACGCAACGGACGGAGACGGCCCTCGCCGCCCGGCGCTCCTCGGCGATGCTCTCGCTGAGCTTCGGCCTGGTCGCGCTGCTCCTCTCCGCCGTCGGCGTCTACGGGGTGCTCGCCTACCTCGTGAACCAGCGCACGCGCGAGATCGGCATCCGCATGGCCCTCGGCAGCAGCCCGCTCGGGATCTTCGACCTCGTCATCCGCGAGGGTCTGATGCTCGTCGGCATCGGGTTCGCGCTCGGAGGCGTGGGCACCGCGCTCCTGAAGCGGAGCCTGGAGAGCGAGCTCTTCGACGTGCGCGCCACCGACCCGGCCGTCCTGGCCGCGGCCGCGGCCGTGCTGGGCACGGTGGCGCTCATCGCCTGCGTGCTGCCCGCGCGGCGCGCGGCGGGCATCGATCCCGCGATCGCGCTCTCCGAGTAGATCGGCCCTCGGCCCCCGTCATCCGCGGGCGTATGCTTCGGCATGCGCAAGCCCAAGCCGGTCAACCGAAGGGTGTTCCTCACGGGCGCGGGCGCCGCCATCGGCGCGAGCGCCCTCAGCCGCACGGCCGTGTCCTACAGCCGCATCCTCGGCGCGAACGATCGCATCTCGCTCGGGCACATCGGCATCGGCCGCCGCGGCACCGGCCTGGCCGGCATCGCCGCCCAGCTCAAGAACCGGAACGTCGAGATGACGGCGGTGTGCGATCTGTGGAAGGTCAACCGCGAGGCGGCGGCCGCGCGTGCGGAGGTGGCCTACGGTCGTGCCCCGCGCGCCTTCCCGTACATGGAGGACCTGCTCGCCCTGAAGGACGTCGATGCGGTCCTCGTCTCGACCGCGGATTTCCAGCACGCGACGCATCTCAAGGCCGTGGTAGAGGCGG
>DASTLK010000452.1:0-4141 GCA_035715025.1 Vicinamibacteria bacterium | reverse complement strand
GCGGGGACGGAGCGCTGGTCCTTCAAGGCGGGTGGCCCCATCCGAACGCGGGCGGTCCTCGCCGGCGGCATGGTGTATTTCCAGGCGGACGACGGGATCCTCTACGCGCTCGATCGCGCCACCGGCGCCGAGCGGTGGCGTGTCCGCCTGGTGGAGGCGCCCATCGTGCGCCTGCCTCCCGGCGACCCCAAGTCGCGATTCTATCGCTTTGGTTCCGACGTGACCGTCGCGGGAAACCGGCTCTACGTCGGGACGCATGACGGCCGCGTGGTCTGCCTCGATCGCGAGCAAGGGCGCCCGATCTGGCAATTCCCTTCCGGCGAGAGCGTCCTGGCCGCTCCCGCGATCGAGGGGAGCCGCGTGTACTTCGGGAGCTACGACGGGAGTGTCTATTCGCTCGATGCCTCCACCGGCCGGCTGCTCTGGAAGCGCGACACCGGAAAGCCCGTCGTGTCCACGCCCGCCCTCGCCGGCGATCGTGTCATCGTCGGAAGCCGCAGCTACGACCTCTTCGGCCTGGAAGCGGAGACGGGGGCGGTGGCCTGGAAGCGTTATCTCTGGTTCTCCTGGGTGGAGTCTTCGCCCGTGGTGCGGGACGGAATCGCCTACGTCGGCTCGTCGGATGCGGCGGCGCTCTACGCCTTCGACGCGCGCTCGGGCCGGCCGGTGTGGAAGACGGATGTCTGGGGGTGGGCCTGGGGACAACCCGCCGTCAGCGACCGGCGGGTGTACATGGGCACGTCCGCGCTCGGTGGCTACGCCGTGGGACACCGCGCCGGCGTCATGGCCCTCGACCGCGTGACCGGCCGTCCGGCCTGGCGCTACGTCGCGCCGCCCGTCGCGGACAAGGCCTACGGTTTCACGGGATCGGCTTCGCTGGGAGCGGGGTGGGCGTTCGTGGCCGGCCTCGACGGCCGTGTCTACGCCTTCGCGGAGTAGGAGGGGCTAGCGCCGCGTGGCGTGCTCGAGCGCGGCCAGCGCCGCTCCCCGCGCGCCCGCCATGTCCAGGTCGGGCACCAGCGCGAAGCGGGCGGCGCGCATCTGCTCCTCGCGGAGGATGGTGTTCTCGCGCACCTTGGCCATGAACCACTCGCGGAACTCCAGGGCCGTCTCCACCACGCCCCCGCCCACGAAGTAGGCGCTGGGATCGGTGAAGTTCGCGGCGATCGTGAAGAGACGGCCGATGGCCATCGCCTGCTGCTCGAAGATGCGCCGTGCCATCGGATCGCCCTTCTCGCCCAGCGAGCGCACCAGCTTGGCCGCCTGCGCGGGCGAGCCTGCGCGGGCCAGCTCGTGCCCTTCGTGCCGCGCGAGCCAGTAGGGGAGCAGGTTCTTCTCGATTCCGGTGAGGGAGGCCACGCTCTCCGCGTCGCCGTCGAACCCGCAGTTGCAGCGGGGGATCGGCTGCCCCTCGGCCAGGAGGCCCGCCATGGGAATGTGGACGTGTCCGAGCTCGCCGGCCATTCCCGCCGCTCCCTTGACGATCCTTCCCGCCTCGATGACGCCGCCGCCGAGGCCGGTACCGACGATCGCGGAGACCGAGGAGTGCCGCGCGGCCTCCGCGCCGAAGCAGACGTGATGCGCGTAGAGGGCGGCGGCGTTGCCGTCGTTGTTGTAGACGACGGGCAGCCGCAGCCTCGCCTCGAGGGCGCCGCGGAAGTCGAACCCGCGCCAGCCCTCGTGCGCGAAGTTCGTGGAGCCCATCGACGAGATGACGCCGTCGGCGCTGGCCGGACCCGGCGTGTCGAGGCCGACCGCCCGCACGCGCGCGCGCGCGGTGCCCGTGCGCTCGAGGATGGAGTCGAAGGCCTGGACGAGGGCCTCGACCGCGATCGCGGGTCCCTCCGTGACGCGGCTGGGCGTCTCGATCATCCCGTCCACCAGGGAGCCCTTCGCGGGATCGAGGACGGTCGCGTTGTTCTTGTTGCCCCCGTTGTCGAGACCGACCACGACCCAGGGACTCTGCGTTGCCATTCGGGCGGGATTGTACCCTCGACCCGCAGGAGGAAGGGGGGCGGCGCCGCCGCGACGGATTTGCACCGGCCCGACCACATCGCGTATACGTCCGGCCAATGACCGGGGCCGGTGGTAATGCCCACGCACCTGCACCCGACGACGATCAGCAGGGCGGATACGCTCCCCTACCGAAAGCCAAGCGCAAGGGCATCGGCCTGTGCCTGTCCGGTGGCGGCTTCCGTGCGACGCTGTTCCACCTGGGTGCGCTGCGGCGCTTGAACGAGCTCGGCGTCCTCTCGCGCAGCGACTTCCGGACGGTGGCTTCCGTTTCCGGCGGGTCGATCGTGTCCGCCCAGCTCGCCGACGCGTTCACGCACCTCGTCCTGACGCCCGGCCAGCCGATTCCGCGTGAGGTATGGGACCGCGACGTGCAGGCGCCCCTGCGCGCCTTCACGACGAAGGACGTGCGCACCGGCCCCTTCTTGCGGCGACTGCTGCCCTGGAACCTCGGGCGCTCCGGGACAGCGGTCGAGGCGCTGGCCCAGCGCTACGAGCGGGACCTCACGCGATTGCGGCTGGCCGCGCTGCCCTCCCGTCCCGAGTTCCTGTTCCTGGCCACCGACATGGCCTACGGCGTGTCGTGGGTGTTCTCGCGCGGGTGGATGGGGGACTATCAGGTCGGCTACATGGCCCCGCCGCCCGATATACCCCTGGCCCGGGCGGTGGCGGCTTCCGCGTGCTTTCCGCCCCTGCTGGGTCCGCTCCGGCTGCGCCTGGACGCGGGAGAGCTCAAGGGCGGATCCGCGCCCCCGGGCGAGGCGCGCGCGGAGTGCCTCTCGGATTTCCGGCTCACCGACGGCGGTGCCTACGACAACATGGGCCTGGAGCCGGTCTGGAAGAACCACGCCGTCGTGCTCGTGTCCGACGCGGGCGCCCTCTTCACGAACCAGAGCGACCGGGGCCTCCTCTGGCGCGTGCCGCGCTACCAGGCCATCCAGGAACGCCAGGCCCGTGCCCTGCGCAAGCGCTGGCTCATCGCCAGCCTGGCCGAGGGCGTCCTCGAAGGCGCCTACTGGGGCGTGGGCAGCGCGCCCTCGCACTACGGCCCTGACCTGGCCGGGTACTCCAAGGAGCTGGCGCGCGAGGTGATCGGGGAGATCCGCACCGATCTCGATGCGTTCAGCGACGCGGAGGCGGCCGTCCTCGAGAACCACGGGTATCTGGTCACCGACGCCGCCCTTCGCCGGCACGCGGTCTCCCTGCTTCCCGACCCTCTCCCGCCGGCCGTGGTGCCGCATCCGGATTGGTTCCCGCCCGTGCGTGCGGAGCGCGAGATCCGCTGGGAGCTCCGGCACAGCGGAAAGCGCAAGGCCTTCGGCCGTGGCTGACCGCTGCCCCGCATAATCGAAGAGGAGGGCTCGACATGGCCATCAAGATGAAAGTCCTGAGGAAGCGGGGCCGGAAGCTGGTGCGCGCCGGCGCGGCGAGCCTCCAGTCCGGGGCGGAGACGTCCGCGCGCGCGGCCCGGCGCGGCGCGGCGCGGGCCCGCGTGGCCGCGGGGGCGGCGGGAGCGCTGGCCGTCATGGGCGCCGGCCTGGCGGCCCGGAAGGTGCGGAAGATGGTCGTGCGCCGCAAGGTGCGCAAGGCGCTGGCCGGGGCGCGCGAGGTCGCGACCATGGCGGGGAAGGCCGCGGTCGCCGCCGGCGTCGTGGCCGCGGTACAGACGACCGCGCGCGAGGTGGCCCGGCGGCGGGACCGCTAGCCGCGGGTCAGCGGGAGCGGCCGAGCACGGCCAGGGCCTGGTCGCCGAAGTACTGCACCACGAGCCGGCTCCAGGTCTCGCTGCGGCGGACGTTGGTCAGGTAGTCGTCGAGGGACGCGCGCAGCGCGTTGTCTTCCTTGCGGACGGCCCAGGCCACGGTTCCCGGCGCCCCGACCTTCATACCGGCCTCGAGACCGGCCACGCGCTTCGCGGCCAGCGCCAGCTCGGAGATGGGGAGGACGGTCGCGCCCACCTCGCCCGCCTTGAGGGCGCGCAGGAGATCCTCCATCTTCTCGTAGGCCACGAGGTCGCGCGGCTTGACGCCCGCGTCCGCAGCCGCCTCGGCGGGCTGGGCGCCGCGGATCACCCCGACCTTGACCGCGTGGAGCTCCTCGACGTTCCGGATCGGCGGATGCGGCGGCA
>DASTLK010000451.1:0-3057 GCA_035715025.1 Vicinamibacteria bacterium | reverse complement strand
TCCTGCGCGAGATGCTGTCCGCGGAGCCGGACGTGGAGATCCTCGGCGAGGCCGCCACCGGGCTGGAGGCGGTCAAGACGGCGGCCGAGCTCAAGCCGGACGCCGTGTTCCTCGACATCGAGATGCCGAAGCTCGACGGCTTCGAGGTCCTGGAGCTGCTGGATCCACAGGTCGCGGTCGTCTTCGTCACCGCCTACGACAGCCACGCCCTTCGCGCCTTCGAGGTGCACGCGGTGGACTACGTGCTCAAGCCGTATCGCGCGGAGCGTCTCCGCGAGGCCCTGTCGCGCGCGCGGGCCCGCGTCGGCCATCGGCCCGACCCCGCTCTGCTCGCCCGCGCCGCTCGTCTCCCCGGTCAGTACGCCCACCGGGTGGTGGTGAAGGACGGCGCCCACATCCACGTCATCCCGTTGGAGCGCCTGGACTACGCGCAGGCCCAGGACGACTACGTGGCCCTGCGGACGGAGGGCAAGACGCTGCTCAAGGCCCAGACCCTCGCCGGGCTCGAGGCCAGCCTCGATCCCTCCCTCTTCGTGCGCGTCCATCGCTCGTTCCTGGTGCGTCTCGACCGCATCCGGGCCCTCGAGCCCTACGGCAAGAACGACCACGTGGCCATCCTGGCCGACGGCACGCGCGTGCCCGTGAGCCGGGAGGGATATGCCCGTCTCCGCGAGCTGCTGGAGTAGTCGAAGGATGAAGCGGCTTCGCCGCTCGCGGCGTAGAATCGGCCACTTCAGGAGGCGCATGCGGGGAGACAGCCCATCGAAGTGGAAGAGGACGCTTCGCGGGACGGGCCTTCTGACCCTGGCCCTCGGCCTCGTGGCCGCGGGCACGGGAGCGCAAGACAAGAAGGCGGGCAATCCCGAGCAAGAGCTGCCGCCGAACATCACCCAGCTCACCGGCTTCGGCGAGCGCGCGGCGTGGTCGCCCGACGACCAGCGCGTCGCCTTCATGGAGAAGAGCTTCGGCGACGCCTTCGAGATCGACCTGCGCACGAAGCTGACCCGGCTCCTGACCGGCCACTTCTCCCACGCCGGCTTCCTGCGCGTGCAGTACCTGCCCAGCGGCGACTTCTTCCTCATCGGCGCCCGCACCTTCACCGACATCCGCACCACCCGTGGGCGCGACCAGGAGATGTGGGTGCTCAAGGCGGACGGACGCACTCCGCCCACGCCGCTGGACCACAAGATCTCGGAAGGCGTCGCCATCTCGCGCAAGCAGATGAAGATCGCCTGGTCGAACACGCACGGCCAGTATCCCGACCTCCTGCCGGAGGGCGAGTCCGTGATCTACACTGCGGACATCGTCGACAAGGACGGCCGTCCCACCCTGGCCAACAAGAAGGAGGTCCTGCGCGCCAAGGCCCCGGAGTGCACGCTCGAGGCCCAGGACTTCCGCCATGACGACACGGACCTGATCTACACCTGCTACCGCTCGCCCTATGCCGACGTCCTGGGCGTGGACCTGCGCACGGGCCAGGTCACGACCTATCGGAAGCTGGCCGGCGAGTACAACGAGGTGGAAGGCACCTCGCCCGACGGCCAGTGGACGATGGTGGAGTCGAGCCGCGACCAGGGCGGGCCCGACACCCAGAACTCGCGCCACATCGACCTCTGGAAGCTGAAGCTGGAGCCCAGCAGCACCGACTTCGTGCGTCTGACCCACTGGGGCGACTACGAAGGCTACAAGGCGTCGAACCCGGTGGTGAGCAACGACGGCAAGCGGATCGCGTTCCAGTCCGCCCGCAACGACGAGCCCGCCGGCGTCGGCCACGGCATCTTCATCCTGACCCTGAAGTGAGGTGGGCCCAGATCTACGACCCGCTGGGCCAGCCCGCGCTGTCGACGCTGGCCTCCGCCCTGCCCGTGGTCGTCCTGCTGGGCGCCCTGGGCGTCCTGCGCTGGCGCGCGCACACGGCGGCGCTGGCCGGCCTCGCCACCGCGCTGTTCGTCGCCATCGCGATCTTCGGCATGCCCCCCGCCATCGCCTTGAGCACCGCGGCCTATGGCGCGGCCTACGGCCTGCTGCCCATCGGATGGATCGTCCTCAACGTGATCTTCCTGTACCAGCTCACCGAGCAGCGCGGCCTGCTGGCCGTGCAACGCGAGAGCATCACGAGCGTGACCCGCGATCGCCGCCTCCAGCTCCTGCTGGTGGCCTTCTGCTTCGGCGCCTTCTTCGAGGGCGCTTCCGGCTTCGGCACGCCGGTAGCGGTCACGGGGGCCATCCTCATCGGTCTGGGCTTCACGCCGCTCCTGGCCTCCGGACTGTCCCTCATCGCCAACACCGCTCCCGTCGCCTTCGGCGCCCTGGGCACTCCGATCATCGCGCTGCAGAGCGTGACCTCGCTCGACCTTCACGCGCTGAGCGCGATGGTGGGACGGCAGCTCCCGTTCTTCTCGATCCTGGTCCCGTTCTGGCTGGTATGGGCCTTCGCGGGCTGGCGCGGGATGGCCGGGGTGTGGCCGGCCGCGCTGGTGGCGGGCGTGTTCTTCGCGGTTCCGCAGTTCCTGGTCTCCAACTTCCACGGCCCCTGGCTGGTGGACGTCGTGGCGTCCGTGATCTCCATGGCCGCGCTCGCCTTGTTCCTGCGCGTCTGGCAGCCGCGGGAGCATTGGGGGCTGGAAGGCGAGGCCGCCTCCCCCACCGTCCCGCCCCGCCATCCGCGCGGCACCGTGCTGCGGGCCTGGGTCCCCTGGCTCATCCTCAGCGTGGTCGTCTTCCTCTGGGGCCTGCCCCAGACGCGCGCGCTCCTGGACGGGGTCTCCATCGTGCGTGTCGCGGTGCCCGGGCTCCACAACCTGGTGGCGCGCATGCCACCGGTCGTGGCCGCCCCCCGGCCGGAGCCTGCGATCTACGCCTTCAACTACCTCTCCGCGACCGGCACCGGCATCCTCGTCGCGGCCCTCGTCGCCGGGGTCGTCATGCGCTATCGGCCGGCCGAGCTGCTGCGCGCGTACTGGAGCACGATCAAGCTCGTGCGGCTCTCGCTCCTCACCATCGCGGCCATGCTCGCCCTGGGCTTCACCACGCGCTACTCCGGCCTGGACGCGACGC
>DASTLK010000450.1:0-3497 GCA_035715025.1 Vicinamibacteria bacterium | reverse complement strand
CCCGAGCTCGTCCGCCAGCGGACGGGCCAGAGCGTAGGGCCGCAGCAGGTCCACGCTGACGTCGGAGCCGTGGGGGTGGTACTCGACGTGGTCGGTGAGGGCGACGACGTCCAGCCCGTCGCGCCAAGCCTCGCGCACGTGGACGGTCGGCCACACCTCGCCGTCCGAGAACACCGTGTGGAGATGGAAGTCGGCCTTCAGGGTCTTCATGCCCGGCAGGTCAGGGACGGGCAGGGGATCCCGCTCCTGGGCCGCCGCTCCGCGTGGGCCCAGGGCAGCCGACACGGTGAGGGCGGCCAGGACGGCCACGGAGGCTCGGGGCATGGACGGGCTCCTTCGACGGGCGGGTGAGCGAGACGATAGCATGGCTGACGCGACTGGCTCGTGGCGCGTGAACCAAGAATCGAGACGATGGGGGCAGGCCGCGGCTTGTGCCTCTCTATCTTATGTGTCCATAATAGATGTGTCTGATAGACATGGTGGGAGGCACGAATGGCGTGGAAGGTGGCCGAAGCCAAGCAGCGGCTCTCCGAGGTTCTGAGGAACGCCGCCCGCGAGCCACAAACGATCTACAGTCGTTCGCGGCCGGTGGCGGTCGTGGTGGCCGGGGAGACGTTCGAAGAGTTCAAGGTCTGGCAGGCTGAGCGCAAGGCCCGAACCGTGGGCGCGGCTTTCGCCGAGCTCCGTTCCTTGACCAAAGGCTCGCGCTACGTGCTCGCGGTCCCCAGGCGCAAGGACAGACGGAACGTCTTCTCCAAGGCGCTCAAGTGACCTTTCTTGCGGACACCAACATCCTCGGCGAGCTCACGCGGCCCCGGCCGAACCGCGGGGTGATGGTCTGGGCCGGGCAGGTCGACTCGCTGAACCTCAGTGTGGTCACTCTCGAAGAGATCCATTACGGGTTGTCGTGGAGGGCCAATGACAGGATAAGGTCCTGGTTCGAGCGGTTCCTCACCGAACAGTGTCGCGTTCTTCCCGTCACGGACGAAATCGCCCGCCGAGCGGGTGACCTGCGCGGGCGGTTCCGCGCCAAGGGCGAGACGCGGTCTCAAGCAGACATGCTTATCGCAGCCACGGCCCTGGCGCATCGCCTCACCCTCGTGACCCGCAACGAGGACGACTTCGAGGACTGTGGCATGACCGTGCTTAATCCCTTCGCCTGACGAGGCGCGTCTCCCCCCCCGATCTCCCGCTTGACACAAACGAACGTTCGTACTATTATATGGGTGTGGGAAAGGGAGAGCTGACGCGTCAGGCCATCCTGGAGCATGCCGTGGGCCTGGCCAGCCAGTTGGGCCTCGACGGCCTCACCATCTCCCGCCTGGCCGACGATCTCGACCTTTCGAAGAGTGGCCTCTTCGCGCACTTCCGCTCCAAGGAAGCGCTCCAGGTGCAGGCCCTCACCCTCGCGGCGGAGCGCTTCACGGCCATCGTCGTCCGGCCAGCCCTCGCCGCCCCGCGGGGCGAGCCACGGGTGCGCGCGCTGTTCGACCGCTGGCTCGAGTGGCCGAAGTCGTTCCCCCAGCCGGGTGGCTGCGTCTTCGTGGCGGCCTCGGCCGAGTTGGACGACAAGCCGGGCCCGGCGCGCGACCTCCTCGTGCGGCTCCAGAGCGAATGGCTGGACGTGATCGCGGGCGCCGTGCGCAGGGCGAGCGCCCAAGGGCACTTCAGGAAAAGCGTCGATCCGGTGCAGTTCGCCTTCGACACCTACGGCATCATGCTGGTCGGTCACTTCGCGTGGCGGTTGCTGCGAGATCCGAAGGCCTGGGAGCGCGCGCGCCGGGCCTTCTCCAACCTCCTGGCCGCGGCCCGCGTCTCCCCGAGCTAGCGCGAAGCCACTTATCGGAAAGGACGGTCCGATGTCCTCAGAAGAAAGCACGAAGGCCCGTCAAGGAAGACCAGCGGCTCCGCTGAAGGCGCCTGCCTGGGTCCGGTTCGGCATGCGCGCCCTCGCCACCGGCGCGCCCCCGCTCGCCGCGTGGGCAGGCGAGCGGCTCTTCCTCACCCCGCCTCGTCACGAAGCGCCGGCGCGCGAAGGCCAGGCGTTGCGGGAGGCGGCCGCATTCGAGGTGCCGTTCCGCGGGGGGCGCTTGCGGGCCTGGCGTTGGGGCGGCGAGGGCGCGCCGGTCCTGCTGGTGCACGGCTGGGGCGGACGCGGCGGACAGATGGCCAGCTTCGCGCCGTCGCTCGTGGCGGCGGGCTTGCCGGTGGTCACCTTCGACGGCCCGGCCCACGGCCGCTCCGACGGACGCCTGGCGTCGGCCCCCGACTTCGCGGCGGCCATCCGCGCCGTGGTCGAGCGCCTGCACGGCGTCCGCGCGGTCGTGTCGCACTCGATGGGCGCCCCGGCGACGGTCCTCGCGCTGCGCGACGGCCTCGCGGTCGAGGCCGCGGTTTTCGTGGGCGGCTCGCTGGGCCCCCGCGGGTTCCTGCGCCAGTTCGGCCAGGCCCTCGGCCTGTCCGAGACCACGCGGGCGGCGGTGGCTCGCCGCCTCGAGCGCCGCTTCGGCGGGGGCTTCGAGGCCTACGACGTGCGGGCCGACTGCGCGGCCATGACGATCCCGCTCCTGGTCGTGCACGACCGCCTGGATGCCGAAGTGCCCTTTGAGCAGGGCGAGGCCATCGCCCTCGCGTGGCCGGGGGCGGAGATGGTCAGCACCGAAGGGCTCGGCCACGGACGCATCCTCCGCGATCCCGCGGTCGTGGCCCGAGTCAGCGATTTCGTGGCCACGCATCTCGGGGCCCGCCCTCCGGCAGCGGCGCGTCCGGCGCGGTCGGCAGCCCACCACGAGACGCGCTGCGCCGCTCCCGGCTGCTCCGGGACGGTCTGTCCGTCGTGGGACGCGGACGGGCGCTTCTGCGCCTCCTGCGCGCTCACCGCCGACCTCTTCGACCGTTCGGCCCGCCAGGCCCTGACGCTCTGACGGATTCTCCAGCCGAGAGGACCGGCCTCCGGCCTTGCGCAAGGCCGGAGGCGTGGGCTATGTTCGCGGATCGGCAGGATCCGCGGGCGCGCTCCGCAGGAGGTCGGCGTGGGAGATAGTGCGGTGAAGAGGCTCGTGGCAGCGCTCGTCATCTGCCTCGTGGGAGTGATTGCGTCGGGCTTGCTCCTGATGCAGCACCACGGCGAGGCGGGGGCGGTGAGCGCCGTCAACCAGGCCTGCGGCGACGGGCAGACCAGCGGCTGCGAGGAAGTCGCGCGCAGTTCCTGGTCCAGGATCGCGGGGATGCCGCTGGCCGCCATCGGTCTCTTCTTCTACCTTTCGTTGGCCCTCTTCCTGCTCCTCGCGGCACTCGGGCCGGCCGAATCGCGCGCGCCCCTGGCCGCGCTGGCCATGATCGCGCTTGCCCTGGCCCTCGCGATCGACCTCGGGCTCCTGGCCGTGCAAGCGTTCGCGATCAAGGCTTTTTGCAAACTGTGTCTCGCGACGTATGCGCTGAACGCCGCCGGCCTGGCCGTGCTGTGGCCGGCCCGACGGGCCGTCGGCGAGCTCGCG
>DASTLK010000449.1:0-5156 GCA_035715025.1 Vicinamibacteria bacterium | reverse complement strand
CGCTGGGTCAGCTCCGCCGTGCGCTGGTTCGTCCGCTCCGTGACCAGGCCCGCCACGCCGTAGGCCGCGCGGTCGGCGGGGATCTCGGTCGCCTTCAGCCACGCCCCGTTCGCATGGGCGAAGAAGTCCGCTCCGGGGGGGACGGTGCGATCGATGCCGGAGAGGTCGAGGCCCGGGGACGCGCTCGGAGTCGGGTTGGGCGCGGCGGCGAGGGCGGCCGGCACGGACAGGGCGAGGACGGTCGCAAAGGCGCGGGCGGCGAGGGGGCGGGGCAGGGCGGTCATCTTCAACTCCTTGAATCGACGCGTGGGACTTCCATTCTCCCACGGCGCCGACGCCTTCGACGTCAGTGCCGCGTGCGCACGAAATCGATGAATCCGCGGTCGACATCCACGCCGACGAGCTTCACGCGGAGCTTGTCGCCCAGGTCCGCTCCCTCCTGGCCTTGCACGAGCTTGCCCTCGACCGGCGGGCGCAGGATTCGCACCCACGTTCCCTTGTCGCTGGCCCCGGTGACGATGGCGTCGAAATGGTCGTCGATGCGATTCGAGAGCAGGCACGCTCCGGCCGACTTGCGCATCTGGCGCTCCACCTTGTTCGCCGCGTCCTCCTGCGCCGTGCAATGCGTGGCCAGCGCCGCCAGCTCGTCCCGCGTGTAGGCCGGCTGGGCGCCCGCGAGCGCGGACTTGAGCAGGCGCTGGGCGATGAGGTCCGGGTACCGGCGGTTCGGCGCCGTCGAGTGGGCGTAGTCCTTGACGGCCAGGCCGAAGTGGCCGATGGACACCTCGCCCGGCGACTCGACGACGTACTCGCCCGCGCCCATGGCCTTGACGACGTCGAGGGAGAGATCGGGGAAGCGAAGGGGGTCGGCCTTGCGCCGGAGGACCAGGAACTCCTCCAGGGCCCTCGCGTCCGGATCGGGCGGCAGCCGCTCCCCGAGATCGGCGGCGATCTTCTCGATGCGGTCCCAGCGCTCCGGCGAGCGCACGACGCGCCGCAGGCTGGGCACGCCGCGCGCGGCCAGGAAGCGCGCGGTGACGCCGTTGGCGCCGATCATGCAGTCCTCGATGAGCATGCGCGCGTTGTTGCGGCGTTCCTGGCGCAGGTCGACGACCTGGTCGTCCGCGAACACGGCCCGCGCCTCGATCGTCTCCAGGTCCAGGGCGCCGTTCTCGTGCCGCAGCCCGCGCATCCAGTCCGCCGTCCGGTCCTGCAGCCTCAGGTTCTCGCCGAGCCCGGCGACCTTCTGGATCTTGTCGGGCGCGGCCGTCCCGCCCTCGAGCCATTCGCCGACGGCGTCGTAAGCGAGCTGGGCCTTGTTGTGGACGCGGCCGCGGTAGACGTCGCCCTTCTCCACGGACCCGTCGCTCTTCACCGTCATCTCGATGACGATCGCGATGCGGTCTTCACCTTCGTTGAGCGACGTCAGGTTCGTGGACAGCTTCTCCGGCAGCATGGAGAAGATCCCGCCCGCGGTGTAGACCGACGTCGTGTTCTTCTGCGCGTGCGCGTCGATCGGGGTGCCCTTCTTGACCAGCGCATCGACATCCGCGACGGCCACGAGGAGCCGCACGCGCCCGTCGCCGAGGTCGGCGGCGACGGTGAGCTGGTCCAGGTCACGTGAGTCGTCGTTGTCGATCGAGCACCAGAGCCGGTCCCGCAGGTCGCGGATGGACGCGTCGTCGGCTTTCGCCGGCGCATCGAGCGTCGCGAGCTGCTGCTCCACGGCCGGGCCGAAGTCCGGATCGAGGCCCCTGTCGATCATCGCCTGATGGGCGATCCCGACGAGGGAATCGCGATGGCATTCGCGGTCGCGACGCTGCATGGTCATGCGAACACGTTATCACCGCCGTCACCGCCGGTCGGGTCTAATGGTGCCATGAAGGTCATTCTCTTCGGGGCCACGGGGATGGTCGGACAGGGCGCCCTGCGCGAGTGCCTGCTCGACCCCGAGGTGGAGAAGGTGCTTGCCGTCGGTCGCCGGGCCACCGGGCAAGGCCACGACAAGCTGCGCGAGATCGTCCACACGGACTTCCTGGACTTCTCCGCGATCGAGGACGAGCTCGCCGGGTACGACGCATGCCTCTACTGTCTGGGTGTGTCCTCGGCGGGAATGAGCGAGCCGGACTACCACCGAGTCACGTACGACGTCACGATGGCGGCGGCGAGCGCGCTCGTCCGGCGAAGCCCCGCGCTCACGCTGGTCTACGTCTCCGGGGCGCACACCGACAGCACGGAGCGCGGGCGGGTAATGTGGGCGCGCGTGAAGGGCAAGACGGAGAACGCGCTCCTGCGCATGCCGTTCAAGGCCGCCTACATGTTCCGGCCCGGCTACATCCAGCCCCTCCACGGCATCGTCTCTCGCACGAAGCTGCTCCGCGTGCTGTATGCGGTGGTGGGACCGCTCTACCCCGTGTGGAAGGCGCTGTTCCCGGACTACGTGACCACCACGGAGCAGCTCGCGCGGGCGATGATCCAGGTGGCCAGGCACGGCGCCCCGAAACGCGTGCTCGAGAATCGGGACATCAACGCGCTGGCCGGAGAATCATCGTCACCGGACGCCGCGCCGCGCTAGGAGCGCGCCCAGAAAGGCCGCGGCGGCGATGTCGTAGGCCAGGCAGAAGGGCGGCCACCACGCCGGTACGCCGGGGTTCGCCACCAGGTGACCGTGGAACTGGTCGAACAGGCCGTGGCCCGCGAGAGCCGCGGCCACCAGCCACAAATTGGACTTGAACCCCGCGACGGCCACGAGCACGAAGAGGCTCATCACGATCGATTCGGTGATGAGGGCGTGAGCCGAGCCTCCCATCACCGCGAAGAGGACGTAGTACGAGGCGATCACGGCCAGGAGCGTCGGGTAGAACGCGCGGTCCCGGTCGAGGCCGGCCCCCCAGGCGAGCCCCGACACGAGAAGAGCCAGGACGATACCGACGACGTAGGCCACCGCACGCCACGGTATCGCGTGAACGGGCGGGGAGGCAATCGAGGGCGGCGGGAGACCCGTGGTGGCCCCGCGTCGTGCTTTAATCTCACTCCGCCGCGCGGTGGGCGCGCGACCCCGGAGCGTATGGGCCTCGTGAACGATATATCGGCGACGCGTACGCGCACGCGGCCCCTGCGCGCCACGCTCGATCCGGCGCGGCGACTCCTGGAACCCGCGCAGGTCATCACCAGCCCGGAGACCGGGCTCCCGTACCGCATCGAGCGGCTGCTCGGCGCCGGAGGGTTCGGCCAGGTCTACCTCGCCGAGCGGGCCCGCTTCGCGCGGCTGGTGCCACCGACGGTCTGCATCAAGGCCAGCGAGCACATCGACGCGTGGCTGCGCGAGGCCTACTTCGGGCAGCTCCTGGACGGGCACCCCCGGGCCATCCGCGTCTACGACGCCTTTCCGCTCATGCGCGAGAACGGCCGCGTCCTCTATTGCCTCGCCATCGAGTACGCGCGCCACGGGGACCTCCGGGCCTTCCTGCGGCGCACGGGCAAGGGCTGGCGCGAGACGGCCGCGCGCCGCGAGATCGCGGGCATCCTCGAGGTGCTCGGAAAGCTCCACCGCGGTCAGATGCTGCACCGGGACCTCACGCCGCTGAACGTGTTCGTGTGCGAGGGCCCGTGCCTCAAGCTCGGGGACTTCGGGATCGTCCGGCAGCAGAGCGATCGGCGCGGGATCACGGCGCGGACGCACAACGCGCTGACCGCCCCCGACGACATCCTGGCCGGGGCCGCTCCGAAGTGGCAGGCCCGCGACGACGTGTACCAGGTCGGCCAGCTCCTGGGAATGCTGCTCAAGGGCGACGCCGCGGTGCGGATCTCCACCCGGGAGATCCGCGGCCTTCCCTGCGGCGATCACTTGAAGGAGATCGTCTACCGCTGCCTGGGCGAGCGGCGCAAGCGCTACGAGAGCGCCGACGAGCTCATCGACGCGCTGCGGAATCCTCCCGCTCCGCTCAAGGTCGGGAAGCTGCGCTCGCTGAAGGGCGCGCACCTCGCGTTCACCGGGGTCCTCAGCCGGCATCGGCGCGAAGCGGCATCGGCGGCGAAGCGGGCCGGCGCCATCGTGCACGGCGCGCCCTCCGCGCGGACGACGGTCGTCGTCCGCGGTCGCCCGAACCCGCTCCAGGCGGGAGGACGGGATGGGGGCCGGAAGCTGATCGAGCTCAAGCGCCTGCGCGAGAAGGGGCACCGGATCACGCTGCTCTCGGAGACGCAGTTCTGGCGGCTGGTCGCGCGCAAGCCGCGGTGAAGGACGCTCAGTAGCGGGTGACTTGCGCCGCGACGGCCAGCCAGCGGCCTTGCCGGCGCGCCCAGACGTCCGTGTAGCGGCTGGCCCCCGGCCGCCCGTCCGCGAACTTGAACGTGGTCCGGGCGTGCACGATCGCGACGTCGCCCAGGATCCGGACGCTGACGTCGTGGCCCTCCAGCTCGGAGATCGTGGCCGGCGGCGCCGTGTGCTTCAGGAACGCGGCGCGGTCGAGCAGCGAGCCGTCGGAGCTGGAGCAGAGGAAGTCGGGGGCGAGGATCTCGCCGAAACGCCGCACGTCCGACGTCTGCACCGATCGCAGATAGTCCTGGTTCAGCTTCGTCAGGGTGTCGAGATCGGAAATCACGGGACGGGTTCGAAGGTCCCCTTCAACGGGTACCACTCCTTGTCGCTCGACGCGAAGCCCACCAGGCCGCGGTCCTTGAAGTTCAGGACCACCGTGAGCGTGTATCCCGAGCCGGACAGATAGGAGACGGCATAGACGTCGTCGGCGGCCCGGACGGCCGCGTAGCGGGGACGGTCCGGCTTCTTCGGCTTCGCCGCCTTCTTCGCCGGCTTCTTCTTCGCGGTGCGCTCGCGCGCGGCCACGCCACCAACCTCCTTGAAGGCCACGGTGCCGTTCTTGTTGAACGTGTGCTCGTACGTCTTGCCCGCCGTCGGTCCATCGGTGAACGACCAGCGATGCGTCTTTCCACGGATCGGATCGTCGTCTGGCTCCGCCATCGCTCGTTCCTCCCTCACCCTCACGATGGTAGCGCGCGGCGCGTGACGTGCGCAGAGAAGCACACGTAAGGCGGGCGCGGCCTTTCGCGCCGGCCGTTTTCGGACGCGGACGGCGCGCGTCCGCGCGCCCACGACGTCCCTGGCCGCGCGCCACAGGTGCAGGACCGCGTACCCG
>DASTLK010000448.1:0-3131 GCA_035715025.1 Vicinamibacteria bacterium | reverse complement strand
AGCAGGTTCTCTTCCGCGATCGGATTGGGCACCGATTCCAGGTCGAAGCCGAGGCCCTGGTCCTGCACCTTGACCTCCAGGGCGGCGGGATGGATGGTGAAGACCACGGCGACGCGCTTGCTCTCGTCGTGCTGGTTGCCGTGCTTGATCGCGTTCACCACCGACTCGCGCACGGCCACGCTCACGTTGTACGCGGCGTCCTCGTCGAACCCCAGCATCCCGGTGATGTGCGCGAGGATGGTCTGGACCATCTCGAGCATCTCGAAGCGGCTGGCGATGTCGAGCTTCACCGTGCGACTCTGGGAGGTCTTTCGGCTCGCACCGATTGGTGTCACGGGAGCGGCACCGTAGCATGGCACCAGAGGTCGGTCAACACACGGCAGGCCCGATACTTGCGACGGGAGGTGGTACGATCGTCCGCCTCCGTCAACGCCCCATGCGGATCACCCAGACACGACATTTCCGTGGCCGGTTCACCCTCCCCGGAGACAAATCCCTCTCCCACCGCCTGGCCATCCTGGGCGCGCTCGCCCATGGCGAGAGCCGCCTGACCAATTTCTCGACGGCGGACGATTGCGCGGCGACGCTGCGATGCCTGGAAGCGCTCGGCGTCGAGGCGCGGCACCAGGATCGCTCGGTCGTGGTCGTCGGCCGCGGGCCGGAGAGCCTGCGGGCGTCGGCCGCCCCGCTCGATGCCGCGAACTCGGGATCGACGCTGCGCATGCTGGCGGGGGTGGTGGCGGCGCGGCCGTTCCGGACCGTGCTCACCGGCGACGCTTCCCTGCGCCGGCGGCCCGTCGAACGGGTGGCCGAGCCGCTCCGGATGATGGGGGCCCGCCTCTCCTCGTCCGAGGGCCGGCCGCCGCTCGTGATCGAAGGCGGTCCGCTGAAGGCCATGACGTGGGCCATGACGACGCCCAGCGCCCAGGTGAAATCGGCGGTGCTGCTGGCCGCGCTCCAGGCGGAAGGCCGCACCACCGTCGTGGAGCCCGCAGCCACCCGCGACCACACCGAGCGCCTCCTGCCCGCGTTCGGCGTGCCCGTCGAAGTGAAGGGCGCCGCCGTCTCCGTCCAGGGCGGGGCCACCCTCCACCCCGTCGCTTTCGACGTGCCGGGCGACGTCTCGAGCGCGGCGTTCCTCGTCGTGGCGGGCCTGATCGTGCCCGATGCCTTCGTTCACATCGAGAACGTCCTCCTCAATCCCCGGCGCACCGCTTTCCTCGACGTGCTGCGGCGCATGGGCGCGCACGTCGAGACGGGGATCCGCACCGAGGATCCGGAGCCGGTGGGATGGATCGAGGCGCGATCATCCCGCCTCGCGGGCACCGAGGTCGGCGCGGAAGAGGTGCCCGCGCTCATCGACGAGGTGCCCATCCTCGCCGTCGCCGCCGCCCTCGGGCACGGAGAGCTGGTCGTGCGGGGAGCGGCGGAGCTGCGTGTCAAGGAGAGCGATCGCATCGCCACCCTCGCCGAGGGTTTGCGCCGGATGGGCGGCGTGGTGGACGAGCATCCGGACGGGCTCACCGTCCACGGCCAGGCGAAGCTCACGGGAGCGTCCGTGCGCTCCCACGGCGACCATCGCATCGCGATGGCGCTTGCCATCGCGGGGTTGGCCGCGCACGGCGAGACGGAGATCGAGGATGCCGGCTGCATCGCGGTGTCCTTCCCGGAACTGCCGTCCCTGCTCGATCGCGGCCGCCAGGCCGAGCGTTGAACGCGGACCCGCCCGCGCGCGTCGTGCTCGTCGGATTCATGGGCGCGGGCAAGAGCACGGTCGGCCCGCTGGTCGCGCGGCGGCTGGGCTGGGCATTTCTCGACCTCGACGACGACATCGAGGCTGCGGCCGGGCGCACCGTCCCCGAGATCTTCGCCACGGACGGCGAGGCCGCATTCCGGGATGCGGAGCGCGCGGCCGCCGAGCGCGCCGGCCGGCGGCAGCGGCTGGTGCTGGCCACGGGCGGGGGAGCGTTCACCGTGCCCGAGACGCGGCGCGTGCTGCAGGAGGGCGCGCTGACGGTGTGGCTGCGCTGTGCGCTGGACGCGCTGCTGGCGCGCATCCCGGCCGACGGCAGTCGACCCCTGGCCGCCAATCGTGCGACAATCGGGCCGCTTCTGGGGGGTCGCGAGCCGAGTTATGCGCTCGCGGACCTGACCGTGGACACCACCCACACGGCGCCGGCGGACGTGGCGCGAATCATCGCGGAGGCCGTCACGCGCGGCCGCAGAGAGGGCGGAGGAACGACGGAGGGATGAAGTACCTGATCCTCTCGGACATCCACTCGAACAAGGAGGCCCTCACCGCCGTCCTCTCGTTCGTGCGCCGCAAGCCCTGGGACAAGTGCGTCTTCCTCGGCGACCTCGTGGGCTACGGCGCCAACCCGAACCAGACCGTGGACATGGTGCGGGCCCTGAGGCCCCTGGTGGCCATCCGGGGCAACCACGACAAGGTCTGCTCGGGCATCGAAGAGGGCGAGCTCTTCAACCGCATGGCCCTCGAGGCGGCGCTGTGGACGCGGCGCAAGCTCACCAAATCGAACCTCCACTGGCTGAAGAAGCTTCCCGAAGGGCCGACGATGGTGGACGACACCTTCGCGATCTGCCACGGCACGCCCGTCGACGAGGACGCCTACATCTTCGGCGAGATCGAGGCCCTGAACGTCTTCCGCCACACGGAGTTCCCCGTCACCTTCTTCGGCCACTCGCACTTCCCCGTCATCTTCGCGCTCTCGCCCGACGCGATCACCACCATCCTCACCGTCGCTCCGTCGTTCCGCTTCAAGCTGCGTCCGGGCCTGCGGTACCTCGTCAACCCCGGGTCCGTGGGACAGCCGCGCGACGGCAACCCGCTGGCGTCGTTCGCGATGTTCGACAGCGAGACGCGCATGGTCTCGATCCATCGCATCCCGTACCAGGTGAAGGCGACGCAGCAGAAGATCCTGAAGGCAGGCCTCCCCCGCCCGCTCGCCGACCGCTTGGCCATCGGTCGGTAAGACAGCCGGTTCCTACCCCTCTCTCAACATCGCCACGAGCAACCCCGCCAGGGCGAGGGCCCGCGCGGGAGCGCGCCCATGGGCGGTCTCCGATGCCGCGAAGGCGACGAGCGCGGCCGCGAGCAGCCGCCGCGTCAGCGG
>DASTLK010000447.1:0-5408 GCA_035715025.1 Vicinamibacteria bacterium | reverse complement strand
CCGTGTCCTCGTGAATGCCATTCGCCAGCCGTAAAGGCCAACGGAGCGGCATCGCCGCCAATGGTCCGACCCGGCGTGTCCTGTCTCACGTGCCCTGAAGCGCCGCGGGCAATATCACCACTGAGAGTGCGCGTCGTCACGGGGCGGACGCATATCACTCCGGCCGGCGCCCCAACGCCAGTAGGATCCGCGCTCCCCGCGTTGGGGCAGGAGGACGAATGACTTCGATCCTGGAAACGCCAAAGACCGACCCATCGACGCCCGGGAGTGGTCCCGGAAGGACTCTCGCGGTAGCGGGCATCGGGCTGGCCGTCGTGATCCTCGGCCTGACCGCGTACCTCCTCGTCGCGCTGCGCGACGAGCGCCGGCAGATCGCACACCTCACGGAGCAGACCACGATCGCCGACAAGAGGGCGAAAGAGCTGGACCTGGCGCTGGCGGCCCTGGGCGGCCAGACCGTGACCATCGCCGACCGGGCCGGCGTCACCGCGGCGGAGCTCGAGAGGACGGCGACGGTGGCCCGGCAGCTGCGCGAAGCGCAGCGGAAGGGCCAGGCCGACATCAATGCGCTCGGCGGCGAGGTCGGCAGGGTGAAGGACGCCGTCGCGGCCAGCAAGGCCGCCCTCGAAGAGACGCAGGCCAGCCTGCGGCACGCGATCGGGGACCTCGGCGAGCAGAGCGGCCTGATCGCGCGCAACGCGGAGGAGGTCTCGGAGCTCAAGCGCGCCGGCCTCCGCGACTACTACGAATTCAACCTCGCCAAGTCCAAGTCGCCGCACGCGGTGGGCCCGGTGGCCCTGCGCTTGAAGGACGCCGACGCCAAGCGGCACAAGTTCAACGTGGTGCTCGTGGTGGACGACATCGAGATCGAGAAGAAGGACAGGACGCTCCTGGAGCCGGTGCAGTTCTACCGCAAGGGCTCGCGGCAGCTCAACGAGATCGTCGTCTACACCGTCAAGAAGGACCGGATCATGGGCTACGTGAGCACGCCCAAGCCCCCGGAAAAGGCCAAGGCCGCGGTAGTGCTGAAGCCCGTCGAAATGACGAAGGCGGCGGAAGTGCTCAAGCCCGTGGAAATGACGAAGGCGGCGGAAGGGCCGAAGACCGCGGAAGGGCCGAAGGCCCCGGAGCCCGCGGCCTCCCCGAACTAGGTGGCCCCGCACTCGCCGCGGCTGGCGGCCGTGTCGCTCGCGGTCGGTCTGGCCGCGGCGCCGGCCGGCGCGGGGCAGGCCGTCTTCTCGGCGCAGACCTCGCTCGTCAACGTGGCTGTGACGGTCGAGGACGCGAAGGGGCGACCCATCGACGGCCTGACCCCCCGCGACTTCGTGGTGACGGAGGACGGCCGCCGCCAGAAGATCGAGATGTGCGCCCGCATGGGGAAGGGCGCCAACCAGTCCACCTCCCTCGACGTGGCGCTCCTCGTCGACACGAGCGACAGCATGCTGGAGACGTTGCGGCGGTCGCAGGACGTGGCCGTGCGGTTCCTCTCGAGCCTACCGAACGCGCAGGAGATCATCGTCGTCTTCTTCGACCAGGCGCAGATCCTGGAGCACTTCGACCGGGAGCATCCCGAGGCGCTCTTCGAGCGGGTGCGGACGCTGCCCGAGGGCGGCAACACCGCGGTACGCGACGCGATCGCCTTCAGCCTGCGCGCCCTGTCGGCGTCGAACGGCCGATCGGCGCTCGTGCTGCTCACGGATGGCATCGACACGGTGAGCGCCACCGACCCGGCGGCGCTCGACCGGGCCGTCCAGTCCCACGCGGTCACGATCTACCCCGTGGCCTACCCGGCGTCGCCAGGCGGCGATGGGCCGGACCCGCAGGAGGCCCTGAAGGAGCTGGCCCGGCTGGCCCAGGTCAGCGGCGGGCGCCTCTTCAAGCTGCCCAGCGAGGCGGCGCTTCCCGGAGTACTCGACGAGATCGCGGCAGACCTGCGCTCGCAATACGTCCTCGGCTTCACACCCGATGCCTCGGGCGCGCCCGGCCGTGTGCGGAAGATTTCCGTGAAGGTGTCCGGCCACGGGAAGGTTGTGGTGCGGCACCGGGTGGGGTACCGGCTGCAGCAGTGAAGTAAGTTGGGGTGGATCTCCGTCGGCCCGCGCGACGGCGTGTGGAAGCGCGTTTTCAAACCACAAGGCAGACGACGCCGCGCGAGTTCATCTTCAGGCGTCCTGTATGTTCGGTGATGCCCTGAAGGCCATCGGCCTGGAGGCTGCCTCGCGCGACGTGAGTTTGACGCTCGAAGACGCCTTGGCCCTAGGGTCCGGCCAGACGGCCCTGGTGAGACGTTCCTTCCCGATTTTGCGCGTCTAGAGCAGGCAAGAATCTGCGCCGCCTTGGAGGAGAAGTCATGCTTCCTCACGCCCGGTCGAGAGTCGGAACATTCGTTCTGATCGCGGTCGCGAGCGGGGCCGCGCCGGCCTGGGCCCAGCGGACCTTCACGGTGAGTACCACCGCCGACACCGTCGATGCCACGCCCGGCGACGGCCTGTGCGCGGACGCCGCCGGGAGCTGCTCGCTGCGGGCGGCCGTCATGGAGGCCAGCACCGCCGTCACCTCCGGCGGGGATCGTGTCGACCTGCCCCCGGGGCTCTACCGGCTCGACCTGGGCCCGCTCAAGGTCATGTCGAGCATGCGCATCGAGGGCCGTGCCGGCGGCCGCGCCATCATCGAGAGCGGCGGCCCCTACGGCGCCTTCGAGCTCGGCAGCGTGCTCTACGCGCAAAAGCTCTTTCAGGGAACCGATACCGTGACCGGGATGCTGCTGCCCAAGGCGATCCCGACCTCGACGGACAGCTTCGCGAACTGTCTGGCCGCGGAGGGCTGCCTCGGGAAGCCGGGCCTGGTCGACACTGGCGGCAGTTTGCCGCTCCACCCGATCTCCTTCGATTTCACCCTGACCGCGGCGGAGCGGACGGCGGTGGCCGGCGCCGGCGGGGTCGGCATCCTGACCGTCGCGGCCAGCCGCGACATCGGGCACAAGCCCACGAACGCGGTGCCGGACGTGGTGGGGGCGACCCTCGACAGCGTGACGGTGGGCGATCTGTTCCAGAACACGATCGACAGCTGCCCCGACGGAGAGAACTTCGGTCCGATCGACTTCGACTGCGGCCCCAACTTCCATAACGACGTCATCGGAAGCGGCTCGCTGTTCGTGTCCGGACCGAGCTTCCAGGCGGCGGCTGCCGACGGCAGCCTCCGCGTCCTCCTCTCCGCCGTGAGCGGGGCCGCCACCGCAGGCGTCGGCCGCCTGAAGATCTTCTCGGTCGAGCTGCTGTACCTCAAGCAGGCGGACGTGATCCTGTCCGGCCTCACCGTGCAAGGCGCGTCGAATTCCGCCCTTCTCAACAACGGCGCGTCGGTCAGCGCCTCCGACGTCGTGATCAAGAGCGGCTCCGCCCCCCTCGGCGCCGCGCTCTGGAACCAGTTCGGCTCCGTGGTCCTCCGCGACTGCACGGTCGCCGACAACACCGCGTTCGTCGCCGGCGGCCTCTACAACGCGCGCATGGCCACGCTCACCCTCGAGCGCTGCACGGTGAGCGGCAACACGGCGACCGTGCGATCGGGCGGCGGGATTTCGAATTGGGGGACCCTCACCCTGACCAACACCACCGTCAGCGGGAACCTGGCCGCCCTCGGCGGGGGAGGCCTCGAGAACGAGGGCGTCCTGACGAGCAGCTTCAGCACGATCTCGGACAACAGCGCCAACCTCGACCTGTCGAAGAATTTCGATCCGGCCGCGGTGGGCGGCGGCATGGCCAACCTGCTCGGCGGCCGCGTGAAGATGTCCGACACGATCCTCGCCGGCAACCGGGACGGCCGCGACAGCGGCCTGCCCACGCCGCCCGACCTGGTCTCCCCGGACTGCTTCGGTCGCAGCGCGGGGACGGCGCCCAAGAACTTCGTATCCGAACGGGACAACGTGGTCGGCATCGTCAACGGCAATTGCGCCATCGAAGACAGGGACCCGGCCGTCAGCGGCCTGCCGTTCGACCAGGCCGGCACCGCCGGCGCGCCCCTCGACGCCGGGCTGGGCCCGCTGACGGACAACGGCGGCCTCACCCGCACGCACGCCCTGGAGACGGGTAGCCCTGCCATCGACGCCGACCACTCCACCGGCGTCCTGGACTGCCCCGCGACCGACGAGCGGGGTTTCCGCCGCCCGGGCGACGATGTCGCCGACATACGGTGCGACGCGGGCGCCTTCGAAGCGGGCGGGCGGACGGAGGTGCCGGTGGACCCCGTCACCGGCGCCAGCCCGGTCACCGTGACGTTCTCCACGATCAACACGCCGGGCGTTACTCGGGTGAGCGTCCTCTCCTCCGGGCCGCCGCCGCCGTCGGGCTTCGCGCTCGGCACTCCTCCCGTGTACTTCGAGCTGACCACCACCACCGGTTTCTCCGGTCCGGTCACCGTCTGCATGGACTACACCGGGATCACGTTCCCAGACCCGACGATGATCAAGCTGCTTCACTACGAGGACACGGACGGCGACATGGTCGCCGACACATGGGTGGACCGGACCACCTCGGTCGACACCGTCAAGAAGATCGTCTGCGCGACCGTCACGTCCTTCTCGCTCTTCGCTCCCTTCCAGGCCGTCAACCGGCCCCCCGTGGCCAACGCCGGTCCCGACCAGCTCCTGGAATGCGCGGGCGGGCACGGCGCTCCGGCGAGGCTCGACGGCACCGCCTCCTCTGACCCAGACGGCGATCCGCTGCAGTTCGACTGGACGGACGCAAGCGGCGCCTCGGTCGGCCAGGCCGGCATCGTGACGGTGGACGTGCCGCTCGGCGCCCACCCCTTCGCGCTCACCGTGGACGACGGGCGCGGGCTGCAGGCGACGGACGGCGTGATGATCACCGTGAGCGACACGTCGCGGCCCGTCCTCAGCGGCGTCGCGGCGCACCCCGACGTGCTGTGGCCTCCGAACCATCGGATGGTTCCCGTCACCGTCGACGCACACGCCGCCGACGTCTGCGACGCGGCGGTGGCGTGCCGGATCGTCACCGTATCGAGCACGGAGCCTCCCGCGCCGTCCGGCGCGGGACCGGACTGGGAGATCACGGGCGCCCTCACGCTCAGCCTGCGGGCGGAGCGTGAGGGACGGGGGCCGGGCCGCACCTACGCCGTCACCGTGGAGTGCCGGGATGGCGCCGGGAACTCAGCGCGGGGCATGGCGACGGTCATGGTGCCGCATGACCGGCGATGATTGGCGCTGAGGGCATCGGAAGGCGGCCCGGCCGTTTCGGGGCTTGTCTACGGTTTGGGGTGGATGACGGGATTCGAACCCGCGGCCTCCAGGGCCACAACCTGGCGCTCTAACCAAACTGAGCTACATCCACCGCAGAGGCGCTACGTCGCCGAGGGCTGGCGCGCCTGAAGGGATTCGAACCCCTGACCCGCAG
>DASTLK010000446.1:0-3353 GCA_035715025.1 Vicinamibacteria bacterium | reverse complement strand
AGCTTGCCCACGAATCGGCCCTGCGTGAGTGCCATCGGGACGTAGCGATATTCGTCGTCCCGCGCCGACTTGAAGAACGCCCGCACCGTCCTCACGTCGAGGGTCGGCTGGACGTCGGTCTCGAGCTGGGGGAAACGGTCCTTCACGAAACAGTCGATCGGCTGATGGTTGATCGACATGGACGCGGCGAGCAGTGCGGGGGCCAGGGCCAGCATTGCGGTCGATGATAGCAAGGCTCGCGATCCAGTGGCGCGCGTCAGGGCGCCGACCGGTAGGGCCGGATCGCGGCCAGGCTGACGTACAGCGCCACGACCGCGGGGAGCTGGAATCCGAAGTCCAGGAAGGCGTGCAAGGCGGGAGCGACCAAGGCGGCCAGCAGCCACGCATCCGACCGCGCGGCGGCCCACGCGCGGCCGAAGGCCCAGACCATCAGGAGCAGGCCCACGGTGCCCGTCTCGGCCAGGATCTGCACGTAGTCGTTGTGGGCCTGGCCGTACCAGAACATGCCGGGAGAGTCCTTGATGAAGCGATAGCCCGCATGGGGCAACCCGACGAAAGAGGTCTCGTAGGGACCGGTCCACGGGCTGGCGCCCTCGGGCAGCTCCCAGGCCGTGGCGCCCGACATCGCACGGTCGAAGGTGTTCAGCCCGGAGCCCGCAAGCCAACGGCCCCCCATGCGTGAGAGCGTGTCCTCCCAGACGATGGTCCGAGCGCTCGCGTCGTCCGCCGCGGCGTTCATCCGCTGTTGGATGCGGCCCAGGCCGAACCAGGAAAGGACGGCCAGCGTCACGCAGGCGCCCACCACCGCCGCAGCCGCGGTACGGCGGCGGATCAGGAACGTGGCGGCCAGGGCCAGGGAGCCCAGGAACGCGAGGAGTGCACCGCGTGAAACGCAGGCGATGAGCGATCCCGCGGCGGCCATCGCCGGCACGCTTGCATACATCAGCGAGGCTCCGGCCGGGCTGGACAGCGAGACCATCTGCCGGCGCAGGTTGGCCCGCGCACCCGCGAGCATTCGGTAGCGGCGGTACGCCTCCGCGAGCACGCCGAAGGCGACGAACGTCACCATGAGCATGTAGAAGCCGAAGTGGTCACGGTTCATGAAGGGACCGAAGATGACCTCACCCCCGCCCTGAACCGGTTTCCAGAACCAGTACACGCGCCGCGTCCCGGTCGCCATCTGGATCAGTCCCAACGCGCCCAGCAGCAGGCCCAGCCCCGCGACGAACCGGCGGAACCTCCGCTGGTCCTCGCGACGTGCGAGCGCAACCGCGGCCACGACGTGGAGGACGAGCGCCCAGCACAGGAACGTCAGACCGATCGTGGTCTTGCTCGAGGAGATGGTCATCGTGCGCCAGTCCGTGCTCGCTTCCGCCCCCGGCAGCGCTTCTGCCCCCGAGAGCGTATTGGCGACGGCGGCCGGCAGCGGCACCATCTGGATCACGACCCACACCGCGAACAACGCGCCGGGAAGCAGGAGCGGAGGGACGGGAACGAGCGGGCGGTCAAGGTCGAACGACCACGTACGGATCCCGTAGGAGTCCTCCACGTCGAGGACCAGCCAGCGGCCGGAGGAGTGGAACGCAAAGCGCGAACGTCCCAACCGCCGCCGCAGGTACAACACGGTCAGGGTGCGCGCGATGGCGATGAGCGCGAGCACGCCGGTCGTGTAGAACAGGGGTGCGTGCGCCCACAGATACACAGACCCGAAGGCGAGCACGGAGCCCGCGATGAGGAGGGCGAGCCCGCCCAGGAGGAGGGCGGAGAGCACGCGCAACGTGCGCGCCGCCACGAGCGCGCCGTGGTCGGAGATCGCGCCCGCGGGCCCGGGATGGAACGAGGCCACCACCGTGGCGAGGTTACCAGAACGCGACGGGCTTGACCGCCCGCGACGGGGGTGGTATCTGACGTGCTGCGTGCGCGCCGCTTTTCCTCTTTTCCTCCCGCTGGTCCTCGTCAGTGCCGCGGCTTGTCACCGGCAGCAGGTGCCGGAACGCGTCGCACAGGGATACCTCTTCGAGAAGGGGCCTTACCAGGGCTTCTACGACGGCAGCGGGAAGCTCACGCGGCTCCTCTACGACCAGAACGGGGACAAGAAGGCGGACGTGGTCATGCTGTTCTATCCAAGCGGCAAGCCCAGGCAGGTGGAGGCCGACACCGACTTCGACGGAAAGATCGACCATTGGCAGTACTACTCGGAAAGCGGCGCCGTCGAGAAGGAAGGCTTTTCCCGCGGCGGCGGGGCTCAGCCCGACACCTGGCAATACTTCGACGTGAAGGGCCACGTGATCCGCAGGGAGATCGACGAGAAAGGCGACGGCAAGATCGATCGAATCGAGAACATCCAGGACGGCCGCGTCGTGGCCGTCGGCATCGACTCGGACGGGGACGGCAAGATCGAACGCTGGCAGACGTGGGTCGCCGGCCGCGTGGTGAGCGAGGAGCTCGACACCGACGGCGACGGCATCAGCGATCGCCGCCTGCGCTATGGGGCCAACGGGCACCTGGTGGGCATGGACATCCTGACCGTGCGATCCACCAAGGCGGCCGCGGCCGCCTCCGCCACCGCGCGCTGAAGCAGCGCCCGCGCGGCCACCCTACTTCCAGGTCAGCTGGTTCTTGAGGCTGTCGCCCTTGTTGGCGGTGACGAGCACTTCGGCCACCCAGCTCGTGGCGTCGGGGAATACGCCGGGCAGCTCCTCGAGCACGACGCGCTGCGCGGGCCCCACTTCCTTCACCTTCGGCATGACCGGGTTGCCCGTCTTCTGGCCGTTGACGGTGATGGTGTAGGTCATGCCCGAGATCTTGATGGCCTTCTTGCCGTCGTTGACGAGGGCCACGGTCAGGCGATACGGCTCGCCCGGCTTGATGCTGGCGGGGTTCATCGCGAACTCCAGGCGGCCGGAGAAATCGGCCGACTTCTGCACGACGTCGGCCCCGTCGAAGCCGGACAACCCGCCTTTCGATTTCTGCTCCGTTCCCACGACGGTGCGCCCGGCCACGAACGTCTTGCGCGCGGCGTTGCGCGCGGCGGTCGCGGCGGTGCGCCCCGCGGTGGCGGCGGTGTTGCGCGGATCCAGCTTCAGCACCTCGTCGTACATCGAGACGGCCGCATCGTAGTTGCGCGCGTCCGTTGCCGTCCGGGCCTGGGCCATCAGGTTGGCGACGGCGGCGGCGGTCTGTTGCGCGGGATTCGCAGCCGCGGGAGGCGGGGTGGCGGCGGCCGCGGTGGGAGGCTTCTGACCAGCCGGGGTCGCGCCCGGGCGTGGCGCAGGGACCGTGGTCGGAGGCGGAGTCACGGCGGCCACGCGCGGTGACGGCACCGGCGAACGTACGACCGTCACCGCCTCCGG
>DASTLK010000445.1:0-9274 GCA_035715025.1 Vicinamibacteria bacterium | reverse complement strand
AGGATCGATACCGGCTCGCCTTCGCCAACGATCCCGACGCCGACCGACACGGCATCGTCACTCCTTCGGCGGGTCTCATGAACCCGAACCACTACCTGGCTGTCGCCATCGAGTACCTGCTGACGCATCGGCCGCTCTGGCCAGAGGGCGCGGCGGTGGGGAAGACCCTCGTGAGCAGCTCGATGATCGACCGCGTGGTGGCGAAGCTCGGCCGGCGCCTGGCGGAGGTCCCGGTGGGCTTCAAGTGGCTCGGGCCGCACCTGTTCGACGGCTCGTACTGCTTCGGCGGGGAGGAGAGCGCCGGCGCGAGCTTCCTCCGCCAGGACGGCACGGCCTGGGCCACGGACAAGGACGGCCTGATCATGGCCCTGCTCGCGGCCGAGGTCACCGCGCGGACGGGGCAGGACCCCGGCGAGCACTACCGTGCGCTCACCGAGGAATTCGGGACCCCGTACTACGCGCGCGTCGATGCTCCCGCGACGCCCGAGCAGAAGGCGACGTTGGAGAAGCTGTCGCCGGAGGCGGTCAAGGACGCGACGCTCGCGGGCGAGCCCATCACGGCCAAGCTCACGCGCGCTCCCGGCAACGACGCGCCGATCGGAGGCTTGAAGGTGGTCGCGGGACGCGGCTGGTTCGCGGCCCGTCCCTCCGGCACCGAGAACCTCTACAAGATCTACGCGGAGAGCTTCGAGAGCCCGGCCCATCTCGACTCCATCCTGGGCGAGGCCCAGGCCATCGTGACCCGCGCGCTAAAATCCGCCGGCGTCTGACCAGAGACGAGACCCGCCGCGCGCCGGCCGTGTACGATGTTCGAGATGAGGGCGAAGGGCGACATCGGCGACGCCGCGTTCCATCGCCTGGAAGAGCAGTTCGACCGGGTCGAGCTGGGGAGCGGCGCGTCTTGAGCGACCCGGGGTCGAGCGCGAGCGCGGCCACCACGACCCTCCGGCTCTCCTCTCCTCTCGAGCACGTCTTTCCCCGGCTGACCCCGGAGCAGATCGAGCGGGTCAAAAAGCACGGGCGCGTGCGGCAGGTACAGCCGGGCGAGGCGCTTCTCGCGCAGGGCGACAGCGCGCGGATCTTCGTGATCACCGCCGGCACCCTCGAGACGGTGAGGGGGGCCGGAGACGTCGAGGAGATCATCGTGGTGCACGGAGTCGGATCGTTCACGGGGGAGATGGCCATCCTCTCCGGCCGGCGGGGCCTGGCCCGCACGCGCGCGCGCGAGAGCGGGGAAGTGATCGAGGTGGACCGGCCGCAGCTGATGGCGCTCGTGCAGACGGACAGCGAGCTCAGCGAGATCATCATGCGGGCCTTCATCCTCCGCCGGCTCGAGCTGATCGCGCGCGGCTCGGCGGACGTGGTCCTCCTGGGATCGCGCCACTCCGCGGGCACCCTCCGTATCAAGGAATTCCTCACCCGAAACGGGCATCCGGTCTCGTACATCGATCTCGAGCAGGACGCGGAGGCGCAGGAGTTCCTCGATCGCTTCCACATCGGCGTCGCGGACGTGCCCGTGCTCATCTGCGGGGGCCGCACCGTCCTCAAGAACCCGACCAATCAGAAGATCGCGGAGTGCCTCGGGCTCAACGCGCCCATCGATCACGCGCACGCGCGCGACACCGTCGTCGTGGGGGCGGGTCCGGCGGGGCTGGCCGCGGCCGTCTACGGCGCGTCCGAGGGTCTCGACGTCCTCGTGCTCGAGTCCACGGCCCCCGGCGGGCAGGCGGGGTCGAGCTCGCGGATCGAGAACTACCTCGGGTTCCCCATGGGCATCTCCGGCCAGGAGCTGGCGGGGCGCGCCTACAGCCAGGCCCAGAAGTTCGGGGCCCAGGTGACCGTGGCCAAGGGGGCGCAGGCTCTCCTTTGCACGCGAAGGCCCTACTCGATCGAGCTCGAAGACGGGACCGCGGTGCCCGCGCGGACGATCGTGATCGCCACCGGCGCTTCCTATCGGAAGCTCGCCCTCGAGGGCCTGGCCCGCTTCGAGGGCTCGGGCGTTTATTACGGGGCGACGCCCATGGAGGCGGCCCTCTGCCGCGGCGAGGAGGTGATCGTCGTGGGCGGCGGCAACTCCGCCGGCCAGGCCGCCGTCTTCCTGGCCCAGACCGTGCGGCGCGTGTACATGCTGGTGCGCGCGGAGGGGCTGGCGGAGACGATGTCGCGCTACCTGATCCGCCGCATCGAGCAGAGCCCCGCCATCGAGCTGCGGACGCGCACGGAGATCGTGGCCCTCGAGGGCGGCGACGACCGGCTGGGAGCCGTGCGCTGGCGGGACAACCGGACGATGGCGGTCGAGCGCCGCGAGCTGGGGCACGTGTTCGTGATGACGGGCGCGGAGCCGGCCACGCGCTGGCTGGCCGGCTGCGTCGTGCTCGACGACAAGGGATTCATCAAGACGGGGCCGGACCTCTCCCGGGACGAGCTGACGGCGGCGAAATGGCCGCTGTCACGGGCACCCCATCTCCTGGAGACGAGCCTTCCGGGGGTGTTCGCCGTCGGCGACGTGCGCAGCGGCAACCAGAAGCGGGTAGCGTCGGCGGTGGGAGAGGGATCGACGGCCATCGCCCTCGTGCACCAGGTGCTGAAGGAATGAAGGGCCGTCAATCGCAGTACGCTCCCAGGCACGTACCTGGGTTCGCGGTGGCCTGGTTGATGCTGCCGACCATCTCGGGATGGATCGAGCAGTGGTAGGGCGCGCCCGTCCCCACGATCGCCATCGGCGCGCTCGAAGCGCCCGGGGCGAGGTTCCCCGTGTCCATCGTCCCGTCGTTGAGCACGACGCGGTGGGTGATCGTGTCCACGTTGTGCCACACGATCCTCTGGCCGGAAGGCAGCGTCGCCGGGTTGGGCGAGAATGACTGCGCCCCGTTGACCGCGACCACGTCGACGGTCACGACGCCGGAAGGACTGGGCGGCGTCGGATTCGCCGGGCCTCCGCTCTGTCCCGTCGAATAGCCAATCCCGCCACAGCCCGACATCAACAGCCCGACCGCGATCACCGTCCCTGCCGTCACCGATGCACGCATTCCTTGATTCCTCCTCATTGACGTCGTTGAACTCGCCGAAGGCGTCCTACGGACGCAGGAAGGCGGTGCCCCAGACCAGCGTCCCGCCCAGGTGGCCGGCGACGGCGACGAGCGCCGCGGCACCGAAGAGCGCGGCCCGATAGGCGACGCGGCGGCCGCGAGCCCGGTCAGCGACGCCGATCGAGAGCAGGGCGGCGCCGATCGCGCCCAGGGCGCCCGCGGCCCCGATCCATCCGTGCCACGCGAGCAGCCGCGAGGGCTCCACGAGATCACTGGAGGCCAGTCCCCATCCCGCGATGGCAGTGAGGGCGCCCATCGCCGCCCCCGCGCGCACGTTGGCGGCGGCGATGGCGCGCCAGCCCGCGCGGCCGGTATGAATGGCGACGAGCTCGGCCGCGGCGGCGGCCAGGATCAGCCCGATCGGGAAATGAACGAGCAGCGGATGAAGTTTGCCGACGAGCGCCATGTGTATGCCTCTCGGCCTCGGGCCGAAGCGTGCCGTTCTCACCTGAGCAGACCGGCCGCTTCGCCGGGATATTCCCGCGCGACGGGGCAGGGGAATATCCGGTGCGCCCTGCAGGTCCACTCCGGCAGGGAGACGACACCATGACCGAGACGCGAGACGCAGCGCGGCCGCCGAGGCTCGACGCCCGCCTGCGCGAGATCGAAGCCGAATTGGAGTGCCGGCAGCGCGAAATGGAGCAGCTTCGACGGGTCCGTGACGCGCTCGCGCGGGAGGAGAGCCTCCAAGACGCCGAGGCGTGCGCCGGAGCCTCACCGTGGTTCGACGAGGTTCTCGCGAGAGTCTGGACCACCTTCTGAAGAGCGCACGAGAAACCTCCGGGAATAGACGACGGCACTCTTCGGTCTGGACATTCGAGGGTGGCCGGCAGGCGGCGCCCACGGAGGAAGACCGATGAAGAAGGACCTGGACCGACGGCGATTCGTGAAGATCGCCGGCACTTCGATGGGAGTGGGCGCTCTCTACACCGTGTGGCCGAGCCTGGGCCGCTCGGCGGAGGCGGCGGAGCTGGCGCGCCGGCTCGGAGCGCAAACGGGCGAGAGGCCGACGCCGTTCACCTTCGCGCAGCTCAGTGACGCCCACGTCGGTTTCGACGGTCCAAACGGCAACAAGGCGCTCGAGAAGGCGGTGGCGACCATCAACGGCCTGCCCCGGCGGCCGGACCTCGTCCTGTTCACGGGGGACCTCACCCACGACACGGAGAAGCCGGGCGAGCACGCCGCGCGCATGAGCCTGTTCCGTGAGATCTCGGGCCGGCTCCAGGTCGCGAAGGTGTACCACGTCCCCGGCGAGCACGACGCGGGGCTCGACGGCGGCGAGCTCTTCCGGAGCGTCTTCGGGCCGACGTCGTACTCGTTCGATCACCGGGGCGTCCATTTCATCGCCCTCGACAACGTCTCGCGGGCCAGGCCCGAGGTCGGGGAGGAGCAGCGGGCCTGGCTGGCCAAGGACCTCTCCCGCTTCCACCCCACGACGCCCATCGTGGTCTTCACCCACCGGCCGCTGTTCGACCTCCGGCCCGACTGGGAGTGGTTCACCTCCGACGGGGACGACGTGATGAACCTCCTCGCTCCCTACGAGAACGTGACCGTCCTCTACGGCCACATCCATCGCGAGGACCACCACGCCATCGGACACGCCCAGCACTTCGCGGCGCGCTCGCTTTGCTTCGCCTTCCCGGACCCGGACAAGGTCGAGGACAAGAAGGCCATCCCGTTCGACAAGGACCAGCCTTTCAAGAACCTCGGGCTCCGCGTCATCGACCGGACGGCCGGATCGGCCGCGCACGCGGACACGGTCCGGGTCCAGGACGTCGAGCTCGCGATGAACGAGCTGTCGGGAACCGAGGGCTTCGACCAGCTGTTGAAGCCCCCCACCTTCTGAACGAAAGGAGTCATGAGTGACAGGTCAATCGACTTTTCGCGTGGCCGCCGCCGGGCTGGCCGTCGTGGCCTCTCTGCTGGCCGTGGCCAGCCCAGCGGCGCGCGCGCAGGACGAGCCGCGGGTCATCGTCATCACCGCCAAGCGGTTCGAGTTCAGCCCGAACCAGATCACGCTCGCGAAGGGCGAGACGGTGAAGCTGCAGGTCAAGAGCGAGGACGTGACCCACGGGCTCTTCGTCCGGCCCCTGGGGATCGACGCCGAGATCGCTCCGGGCCGGGTCACCGAGCTCACGCTGACGCCGGAGACGGCCGGGACCTACCGGGCCATTTGCGACCACTTCTGCGGCGCCGGCCACGGCGGCATGAAAATGACGATCGTGGTGCGGGAATAAACCTCCTGCGCGGAGAGTCCTCGGCATCGGGGGCTCGTATGCGGGAGGCGGCGCGCGTGAGTGGGGAAGTGGTGGAGGTCGGACGGCGCCACGATATGATGCGGCTCCGGGCCGTCCGACCTGCCGCCACCCTGCTGCGGCCGAGGGCCGAGGACTCCTTGGATCCGATCGAGCTGGAAAGGTTCGAGCGCACCCTCCTGCCGCACATGCGGGCGGCCTACAACCTGGCCCGCTGGCTCACCCGTACCGATCAGGACGCGGAGGACGTGGTGCAGGAAGCCTACCTGCGGGCGGTGAGGTTCTTCGGAGGATTTCGCGGCGGCGACGCCAAGGCCTGGCTCCTGACCATCGTGCGCAACACGTCCCATAGCGTGTGGCAACGCGGACGCGGGGCGGGCGCCACCGTCCCCCTCGACGAGGACACGCCGGAGGTCGAGGACGCTGCCCTCGGGCCCGAGGACCTGCTCTTGCAGAAGGCCAGCGGCCAGGAGGTGAGGGAGGCCCTGGAGGCGCTCCCCGTGGAGTTCAGGGAGGTCGTGGTCCTGCGCGAGCTGGAGGGCCTGTCCTACAAGGAAATGGCGGAGGTGACCCAGCTTCCCATCGGCACCGTCATGTCCCGCCTGGCCCGCGCCCGCGCACGGCTCCGGCTCGGGCTTCAGGAGCGACTTCGCGGAGGATCGGCATGAGCTGCGGTGAGCCGGCCGCGCGCCTGCTCGAGGCGTACCTCGACGGCGAGCTGGACCTCGTGCGGAGCCTCGAGGTGGAACGCCACCTCGAGGAGTGCGAGCCCTGCTCGGCGGCGCTGAGCCGCCATCGCGCGCTGCGATCCGCTCTGAGGGATGCCTCCCTCTACTACGAGCCGCCGAAGCGCCTGGAGGACCGCCTGCGCACGGAGCTGGGGAAGGGGTCGAAGGCCGCGAAGAGCGGCGGCCTCGCCCGGTGGCGATGGCAGGCCGTCGCCGCCTCGCTGCCCGTGATCGCGGCCCTGGCCTGGGCGCTGGTCGCCATTCCCAGAGGCCCCTCGAACGACGAGCTCGTGAGCCAGGAGGTCGTGTCCGCGCACGTGCGATCGCTGATGGCGCAGCATCTGACCGACGTCGCATCCTCGGACCGGCACACGGTCAAGCCCTGGTTCAACGGGAAGCTGGACTTCTCACCGGAAGTGAAGGACCTCGCCGGCGACGGGTATCCGCTCGTCGGGGGCCGGCTCGATTACATCGGCGGGCGCGGCGTGGCCGCTCTGGTCTATCAGCGCGAGAAGCATCCCATCAACGTCTTCGTCTGGCCGGAGCCGGACGCGCGCGCCGCCGCGGACGGAGAGTCGAGCCTCCGCGGATACAACGTGATCCGCTGGCGGCGTTCGGGCATGCGCTACTCGGCGGTCTCGGACCTGAATCCGCCGGAGCTGCGGGAGCTCGCCCGCGATCTGCAGCGCTGAGTACGGGGGCGCACCATCAGAAAGGCGCCGGCAAGGCCGCCCAGGACCCATCCGAGCGTCGCGGCGGCCGACCCGCGGACCGTGTACTCGATCGTCAGCTCGCTCTGATCGCGGTCGCGGCGTTGCGCCGTCACCGCCACCCGAGCACTCTCCGGCACGAGCGCATTGGCCAGGTAAGCGCTATGGCCGGCCAGGTGCGCGTTCCGGAAGAGGAGCCGATGGGAGCCGGCCGAGACATAGGGAACGATCGCCTGGAGTTCCAGACGGATCGTGCCCTCGCCTCGGCGAAAGGCCGATGGTTCGGGAAAGCTCCAGGAGACGACACGTGGCTGAAGTGGCTGGTCATCGAGCGCAACCTTCAGTGCGCCCAACACCTGCCCCACGTAGCCTCGCTGCTCGTCGGCGGACAGCGCTCCGTCGCCGTCGTGATCGAGCGCACCCATGAGCGACGCCGCCACGTCGATCCCAGGCGTCAGGTCCAGGGTGATCAGGACGCGGTCCGGCTCGAGGCCGATGCGCGCCGCCTGCAGATAGTCCTCCGTCCGGTGCGCGGACACGTCGGTGCTGGCGACGAGTGTCATCGTCAGCCCGAGGACGACCGTGAGTCCGCTACTCGCGCGCATAGCGCGCCCCGTAGTCGTTGGTGGGATCGCGATAGATGGTATGGATGTGATCCACTCCACGTTGCGGCGCGTACTCGATGACGAGGGTCGGTCCCTGGATGCGGAAGTACGCGGCGCTGCCCGCGGTCGTGGGGCCGCTCCACGCGAAGTAGGTCTGGGGAAGACTGGCCCGGATCTCGTCCATCCGCGGCGCCGCGAGCGTGTCGTTCGCGATCCCCGCCCACTCGTGCACGAGATCCAGGAGCATCGTCTGCTGCGATGCGGAGAGCGCCGATGCCCGCAGGCCTTCCGGCTGTATGGTTCGTCCGTCTTGACCAGGCCCGAGCACGAGGTCGGATACGCTGTAGCCGAGGATGGCCTCCTTCCTCTGGGCGTCATCCAGCGAAGCCATCAACGCGAAGGCGCGGTCGTTCTCGTCTCCCAACGGCCGAACGGTGCGGCCTTCGAACGAGTAGCCCGCGGGTTGAGCCGCGGTATGACTTGGCGCCAGGGTGGCTTGGCGCCCCGCCAACGTCATGTTGATGGCAAGGTGATGTCCGCCGAACTGCAGCATCCACGGGGCACTGGCGGACGGCACTCCAAGGAAGGCGAGGTAATACTCGTCCTCGCCGAATCTCACCCCTCCGCCCCCCGGCCCTCGACCGCCAGGGCCGCCTCCCCGAAGGACCTCGTCGCCGTGCATGATCTCGACGACCTTCCGGTAGCCTTCCTGACTGAACGCAGTCGAGAGGAGGGCCATGGCGGCGGCCCGTTGTGCCGGCGCGAGGTCTCCCATGCGCAACCCCTCGCGTTTGAACGCTCCCGTGGGGAGGTTGGACCATCGTGCCTTCTGGGGGCTGTCGAAAGGAAACTGGACCCTGGTCCGGCCGCCCTCGTCCAGCGTAGCGAGAAACGCCTGCGCGGCGCTGACGATGCGCGCCGTCGCATCCGCGCCCACTGTTGGCGCCGGTGGCGACGGGCTCCGCTGAGCGGCAAGGCTCGCGGCCAGGGCAACGGACACGCCGAGACAGGCGACGGTGGCGATTCCTACGGAGGCACGCATTTGGCGATCTCCCCTCAGCGCCTGACGACCCAGGCGAGGCCGTCGGGTTGTTTGCCGGCATCGATGTGGCCGGCGACCTCCAGGGACTTGAGATCGATGACGGCGACAGAGTCGTCGGGCGTGCAGGCCACGTAGGCACGCGCACCGTCGGGCTGCATCTGGATTCCGGCAGCGCCGCTTCCGATCTTCAAGCGCTTGACCTCGCGCCGGCTCTTGGCGTCCACGATGACCAGCTCCGGGCCATTCAATGCCGAAACGAACGCGAGAGATCCATCCGGCGTGAACTTGAGCCGGTTCGCGCTGCGGACGTTGACGCTGAGCGTATCGACGACCTTCTTCTCCGCGGCGTCGAGAACGGAGATCGTGCCATCCTGCGCATTGGCCGCCCAGATCTGCTTGCCGTCCGGGGTGATGTCGAAGCCCTCGGCGCCTCTTCCGACCGGCACCACGGTCTGGTCCCAGTCCTCCTGCGGACCCCTCGGCCCTTGTCGCGTGACCTTCTCGATGATGCTCATCGTCGCCGAGCTCACGTTGGAAGTGACGATCCGCTTCAGGTCTTCGGAAGGGACGATCATGTGCGTCCGGTTCTGGCCGGTGCCCAGCACCCAGTCCACTCGTCTGGTGGCGGGATCGTAGCTGCCGATCACCTTGTTGGTTTCCGCCGTGAACCAGAGCTTGCCGCCGGCGAAGGCGAGTCCGTGGGCTCCGCGCAGCGCACCGAGGTCGATGGGGCTCAGGGCCTTGTGGTCGAAGAGATCGACGACCGAGATCGTATTGTAGGCGCCACCCACACCCCCGTAGTTCGAGATGTACGCCAGCTTCCCGTCGGCGTCGGCGACGATCTC
>DASTLK010000444.1:0-1857 GCA_035715025.1 Vicinamibacteria bacterium | reverse complement strand
CGCGCGCGCAGGTCGATGTCGACCCTCATGAGCAGGGGACGGCGGAGCCTCCGCCGCTTCTCCGAGCGGTCGGCGTTGCGCTTCCAGTCGCAGAGCTTCTGGGCGGCGGCCGTGAACTCGTCGGCCCCCACGGGCTTGATGAGATAGCCGGCCGCGCCCTTGGTGAGCGCGCCCGTGTAGCTGTCGATGTCGTTGTCGTAGGCGAGGATGAGGAGGGGCACGCCCACGAACGAGGAGTGGGCCTGCAGGCGCCGCTGTGACGCCTTGCGCTCGTCGCGCGTGCCCTGATCGTCGAGGACGAGGAGCGTCGGCGGGACCCAGTCCCGGCCGCCGAGGATCTCGTCCTCGGTGGCGGCCGCGACTTCGAGACCCGCCTGCTGCAACGTCACCGCGGCCCAGTCCCGATCCGGTCCCACGGGGCCCACGATCAGTGCGTATCCCTGCCGGGGGGCCTCGGCACCGCCGTCCTCGTCCAACGGACCTCCCTCGCGGCTATCGGTTCGTGCCTCCGGCGGAGGGGGCTTGGCCGGCCGTGGTCGCGCGCGCAGGCGGAGCGGGAGATGCGGCCGCGCCCGGACCCAGCGTCATGAGGTACTGCGTCACCGCTTCGATCTGCTTGGCCTGGTCGCCGCCCAGCACTTCCGGATACGCGTTCTCGGCCGCGTCCTTGGGGAAGTTCGCGGGCATGCGCGTCCCGGGCTGGATCTTGCCGGGGTCGGACAGCCAGGGGCGCAGCCATTCGGCGCGCAGCCGACGCGGGACGTTGGCCAGGTCGGGAGCCATGTTCTCCGGCGGCTGGTTCGGAAGCTTGCCTGCCACTACGTGGCACTTTACGCACTGCCAGCGCCCGAACAGGTCCCGTCCGGCCGCGATCATGGCTGGATCCGGCTGCGGCCGCGGGGCGTACGGATACGCGACCTTGTCCATGGACGCGAAGTAGCGGGTGAGGACGTTCAGCTCCTCCTCGGAGAACTCGAACGTCGGCATGCGGAGATCCACCCAGGGCCGGATCTTGTGCGAGGGGTCGGAGAGGAAGGTGTGCAGCCAGTCCGTCTGCACGCGCGCTCCCTCGCCGATCTTCGCGTCCGCGTTGTAGAGGAGGGGCGGGGAGAAGGCCACGGTCTGCGTGCGCGCGGTCAGCGTGTCGAGGCCCTTGGACTCGAGCTGGTCCGCCACCACGGCGCGGATGGCCCCGCCCTGCTCGCCGAGCACGTGGCAGCCGCGGCAGTTCTTGTCGCGCACCAGCCGCGCCCCGCGCTCGATGTAGCGCTCGTCCGGGGTCATCTGCTTCTGTGCGGCCAGGGGCACCTGCTCCTTGGTGAAGGACATGACGGCGGTGACGAGCGCTTCCGCCTCCTCGTCCGTGGCCCCGAACTTCGGCATGCGCAGCAGCTCCTCCGGACGCTTGCGCTTGCCCGCGTCGAACACGCGCGGCTCCATCACCTTCCGGTGCACCCAGCCGGGCAGGGTGTGGGGGATCTTGCCTTCCTCGAATCCGAAATCGAGCCGCTCCACCAGCTTCGAACCTTCTTCGGTCAGCTCGACGCCGATGGGGCTGGCCTTCTCGAACCCGGAGATCGTGTGGCAGCCGAAGCAGCCGTAGCGGCCGATCGTCTTCTCGCCCACGAAGATCGTGCGCTGGTGATCGTCCATCGACGCGAGCTGGCGCTTGGCTTCCGAAACGGGCACGTTGGCGGCGACGAGGTGCTCGGTGATGAGCTCGTCGCGGAGGCCGGGGTCGAGGGGAGGCCGCGGCTGGCCCATGAAGCCGTCGTTGCGCAGGCTCATCAGGTAGGCGGTGATGTCCGCCGCCTCCTTGTCCGTGAGGCGGAGGTTCGGCATCCGCGTCTCGTGCCA
>DASTLK010000443.1:0-2420 GCA_035715025.1 Vicinamibacteria bacterium | reverse complement strand
ACCTTGGTGGTCTCGAGGCCATGGTTCCATTCCGGGGCGAGCAGGAGCCGTCCCGTCTCGAAGAGCAGCCGCCGGCCCCATTCCGCCTCGCGTGCCTTCCAACGGCCGAATGCCTCGAGCACCCAGCGCGTGTACAGCTCGCGGTCCTCGTAGCCGGCGCGGATCTGGCGCGTCTCGCCCCCGGAGCTGGCCCGCGAGTTGCCCGGACCGTAGGCATCGATGAGCGTGACGGGCACGCCCATCTCGCGCAGGGACAGGGCCGTCCATCCTCCGAACGCGCCCGCGCCCACCACGACCAGGTCGCTGCTCGGCTGCGCGGCGGCGCGCCGGGACAGCGCGAGCATGGCGGCCTGGGCCCCCGTGACCTTGAGGAACGATCGTCGGTCCACCCGGCGCATCTTCGTCAGGCTCCTTCGGCCTTCTGGACCTCGGCCGCCGCGCGCACGCCGGACTCGAGCGCGCCGTTCATGGACGCGCGATGGACGGAGGTGTGCTCGCCCGCGAAGTGGACGCGGCCTTCGGGGGCGGCCGCGATCTGCAGGTAGTCGCGGGCCTGGCCCACGCCCTCGAAGGAGTAGCTGCCGCGGATCCAGGGATCTTCGTTCCAGTACTTGACCGCGCCACCTTCGAAGTGGCGCGGGGCCTCCGGCCAGACCTTCGTGGCCTCCTGCAGGGCCGTGCGCAGTCGGTCCGCGTCGCTCATGCGACCGAGCGCCTCCGCGTCCGCGCCCGAGGTGAAGCTCATCAGGATGCCGCGTGGCCCCGGCTGGTCGATCGAGAAGTGATAGAGGCGGCGGAGCATCGTGTCCGTGAACACGCGCTGGCCCAGACTCGTGGGCTCGTCCCAGAACCGCTGCTGGTACTGCATGGCGAGCTTCATCACGTGACCGTAGGCGAGGGTCGCGACGGCCTTCGTCTTGGCGGCGGAGAAGGACGGCGTGACCTCGATGTCGCGCAGGACCTTGAACGGGATGGCGACGACGAGCCGCGGGGCGCGCAGCGTGCGCAGCGCCCCGCCTTCCTCGAACGTGACGGTCGCCCCATCGCCGTCGTGGGCGATCTTCCGCACCGCCCGGTCATAGAGGATCTGGCCGGCGAGCGCTCGGGCCAGCCCCTTGGGAAGCTGGTCGTTCCCGCCCAGGATCCGGCCCTCGTCGGTATCCTCGCTGAAGCTGCGGCGGTGGCTGCGCACGAGGTGCAGCGCGGACATCTCGTGTGGCCGCGCGGTGGACTCGCAGGCCTGGGTGTAGGTGAAGAGCGCGGCGATGTCTTCCGGCGCTCCCTCCTGCGCGAGCAGCTCGACCACGGACAGGTTGTCGAGCTTGAGGACCTCCGGCGGCAGCGTCTCCGGGTCCTTGATCAGGGCCAGGACGCGCTTGAGGTACGCCGCCTCCTGCCCGAACAGGCGGCCGCCTTCCGTGCCCGCGTAGGGGAGCTTCTCCTTGCCCTGCTTGAAGGCCGCCATCTTGAAGCGCTGGCCGCGGACGAAGATCGCGTCGTAGAGCTTCGCGGTCATGACCTTCAGCCCGAGCTCCTTGCAAAAGCGGTGGTCGAACTCGTCGGTGGCGTCCACGTACTCCGCGCCCATCTCGGCGTACAGCCCGTCCGCGAACGGATCGCGATAGGTGAGCACGCGGCCGCCGGGGCGCGTGCGCGCTTCGAGGACGGTGACGGCGTAGCCTGCCTTCTTCAGCTCGTAGGCGGCGGCCAGGCCGGCGAGGCCGGCACCGAGGACAAGGACCTGGCGCGATGCGTTGGGAACCGCGGCCTGCATCTCGACGGTGGACGGCTCGGCCCTGGCCGCGGCCGCCATCGTCCAGGTCGTGGCCAGGGTGCCCGCGGTCTGCGCGAGGAAGGCCCTGCGGTCCATGTGTGACCTCCTCATTTCCTCGCCTTGCCCAGCGTATCCGCCGCGTACGCGACCTGGCCGGCCACGATGGTCGCGCGGATGGAGCCGCGCAACAGCGTGTCCGGAGCTGTGGCGCCCACCAGCGGATCGACGTCCATGACCGTGATGTCGGCCCAGCGGCCGGCCGCCAGCACGCCGGACTCGTTCTCCCAGGACGCCGCATAGGCGTTCCAGGTCGTGTAGCCGCGCACCGCCTCCTCCGGGGTCATGCGCTGCTCGGGGTACCAGCCGCCGGGTGGCTGGAGCTGCTTGTCGCGGCGCGTGATCGCGGAGTGCAGGCCGTAGAAGATGTCGTGGTCGGAGCCGGTGAGGTCGGAGTTGAAGGCCAGCCGCGCGAGGCGCAGCGTGCGCCACGCGTAGGCCCCCTTGACGCGCTGGGGACCGAGGCGCGCCTCCGCCCACGCCTTGTCCTCGACGCAGTGCGGGGGCTCCATCGACGCGATCACCCCGAGCCTGGCGAAGCGCGGGACGTCATCGGGATGGAGGACCTGCGCGTGCTCGATGCGATGGC
>DASTLK010000442.1:0-2397 GCA_035715025.1 Vicinamibacteria bacterium | reverse complement strand
TCGTTCGAGGCGGAGCTCGCCGCGCCGACGTTCGACGCACCCATGCGCGGAGTGTTCATCCGGGCCCCCCGCCTCACGGCCACCGGCCCCGCGGTCGAGGTCCTCGCGCGCCTGAAGGGCGAGCCCGTCCTCGTCCGCCAGGGACGCGTGTTCGCGGCCACGTTCCATCCGGAGATGGCGGCCGACGACCGGCTCCATCGGTGCTTGCTCGACCAGGGCTGAGTGCGCTTCGTCACCCGCGCCGCGCTTTCCGCGCCCTTCTCCCCCGTCCGCGTCCTTCCGTGGACAGAATCAGTCAGCGACGGAGGGCGTCATGGGAATGATCCCGATCGGTGACGAGAACATCCAGGGCGGCCCGCCTCCGCTGGTGAACTGGGCGCTCATCGCCCTCAACGTTCTCGCCTTCTTCCTGGAGCTGTCGCAACCGTCCGAGAGGGCGCTCCAGTCCTTCATCACGGCCTGGGGCGTGGTGCCGCGCGAGTACTCGACCGGCCACGACATCGCGCCGCTCATCCCGCTCCCCTTCTGGTCCACGCTGTTGACCTCGATGTTCCTGCACGGGGGCTGGGCCCACCTGGGGGGGAACATGCTCTTCCTCTGGATCTTCGGCGACAACCTCAACAAGGTGATGGGCCAGGTCCGCTACTTCCTGTTCTACATGGTGTGCGGACTCGCCGCCGGCCTTGCCCACATCGCCTTCAACTCGCACTCGGGCATGCCCAGCGTGGGGGCCTCGGGCGCGATCAGCGGCGTCTTGGGAGGTTACATGCTCCTGTTCCCGCGCAACCGCGTGCGTGTGTTGATGCGCGGCGGGATCACTTCCGTGCCTGCCTACGTGATGCTGGGCCTCTGGATCCTCATCCAGTTCGTGAGCGGCATCGGCGCGATGGCCCAGACGGAGGAGACGGGCGGGGTGGCCTTCATGGCTCACATCGGCGGCTTCGTGGCCGGGCTCGTCCTGGTGAAGCTGTTCGCGGCCGGACGCACGACCGCGTCCTACGCCTGAGGCCAGGCGGTACCTTCGGGCGCGACGCGTCTAGAATCGGCCCTGATGCCGGAGACCATTCGCGCCGCCCTGATGACGGCGCCGCGCGCCCCGATCGAGATCCGTGCCGTTCCGGCGCCGCGGCCCGCGCCCGGCGGCGCCGTGCTTGAGACCCTGCTCTCCGAGGTGTGCGGGACGGACGTCCACCTCCATCACGGCCACCTGGCCGGCGTGCCCTACCCCATCATTCCCGGCCACGTGAGCTGCGGGCGCGTGCTGGAGACGGGTGGCCCGCTCAGCGACGTCGAGGGCCGGCCGATCACGCCCGGCCAGCTCGTGACCTTCTACGACGTGTTCGGGACCTGCGGCGCCTGCTGGCACTGCCTCGTCGCCCGCGCCGCCACGCGCTGCCCCCATCGGCGCGTGTACGGCATCACCACCAGCGCCAGCGACGGCGTGCTCGGAGGCTGGGCCGAGCGCATCGAGATCCGTCCCGGGGTGCGCCTGCTGCCCCTGCCCGACGCCGTCGACCCGCTGGCATTCATGGGTGGAGGTTGCGGCCTGGGCACGGGGCTGCACGCCGTCGAGCGCGCCCAGGTGGCTCTCGGCGACACGGTCGTGGTGCAGGGCAGCGGTCCCGTGGGCCTCAATGCCGCCGTGTTCGCGGCCCTGTCGGGAGCGGCCTCCGTCCTCATGATCGGCGCGCCCGCGCCCCGGCTCGCCGTCGCGCGCGAGATGGGCGTGGACGAGACCCTGGACCTCGCGGACACGCCCGCTCCGGCCGATCGCATCGCCTGGGTCCGCGCCCGCACGTCCGGCCGCGGAGCGGACGCGGTCATCGAGGCGACGGGCAATCCGCAGGCGGTGCCGGAGGGCCTGGAGATGCTGCGCGACGCCGGGCGCTACGTGATCGTCGGGCAGTACACGGACGCGGGCGATGCCACCATCAACCCCCACCGGCACGTGAATCGGCGCCACGCGACCGTGCTCGGCTGCTGGGGCTACGAGTTCACGCACTTCCATCGCGCGATCGCCCTCCTCCGCCGGCACGACCGGCGGCTCGGATGGCGGCGGCTGGTCAGCCGCGAGTACCCGCTGGACCGCGCGGGCGAGGCGCTGGCTGCCATGGCCGCGCTCGAGGTGGTGAAGGCCGTCATCCGGCCCTAGAGTCGCGCGAAAGCAAGAACGACCGCCGGCCCCTCGCCGAAGCGGGGATGCCGGCGGCCGGAATGGACCCGAAGACCGCCTAGAAGCGCACTCCGAACGAGAAGGAGTACGTCCGCGGCGTCTGGTAGGCGAACCGGCTGGTGGGGGTCCCGAACCCCGTCGTCCCGGGTGCTTTCCGCCAGTTCACGCCCTGCACCGGCGCCTCCGTGAACGGATTGAAGCGCGCGAGCGTCGTGACCTGGCGG
>DASTLK010000441.1:0-8749 GCA_035715025.1 Vicinamibacteria bacterium | reverse complement strand
GGGAGACGGTGGCGATCTTCGAGGCCGTCCACGGCAGCGCGCCCGACATCGCGGGCAAGAACAAGGCGAACCCGATGGCGCTCATCCTCTCCGGCACCATGATGCTCGACCACCTCCGCGAGCACGAGGCGGCCGAGCGCGTGCGCAAGGCGGTGTACTCGGTCCTCCGCGAAGGGAAGAAGCTCACGGGCGATCTCGGTGGGACGGCCGGTACGACCGAGATCGCGGAAGCCATCGCCAGCCGCGTCTGAAAGCGCGCCCGCTTCCTCTTGGAACGGGAATTCCGCCATATTCTGGGGTAGGGGAGGTCTGCTCTGGCGGACGGGAGGCAGCGCGAGCGCGCAACGTCCTGGACCGGTTATCCCGCGGCGGTGGGCTTCGTCGCCCTGGCCGCCCTGGCCCTCTGGTTGTCGCAACCCATCCTGGGCAACAGCGTCCCCCTGACCGTCTTCCTGGTCGCGGTGATGGCCAGCGCCTGGATCGGCGGCGCGGGTCCGGGGCTGCTGGCCACCCTCGTCTCGCTGATCGTCGCGCACGCTCTGTCCCTCGCGCCGCGCGCCCCCCTCCCCGTCACTCCCGTCGGATACGCCGTGCGCATGGCCCTCTTCGCGCTGGCCGGATGCGCGATCAGCATCCTCAACGAGCAGCGGCGGCGCGCGGGAAGCGCGGCGGCGAAGCAGTCCGCGCAGCAGCGCACGGAGCTCGTCCGGAGCCAGGCACGGTTCCGGCACATCGTGGAGACGGCCCAGGAGGGCATCTGGCACGTCGATGCCGCGGGAGAGACCGTCTACGTGAATCAGCACCTGGCGGACATGCTCGGCTACCGGACCGAGGAGCTGCTCGGACGCAGCGCCTACGACTTCGTGCCGGAGGAGGACGCCGCTGCGGCCCGCGAGGCCTGGTCACGGCCGACGGGGGGGAAGCAGGACCAAGCCGAGCTGCGTTTCCGCCACAAGGACGGCCGCCTCGTCTGGCTCCGCGCCGCCGCCACCCGGCTCGTCGAGGACGGCGTATTCGTGGGCGCCTTCGCCATGCTCACGGACGTCACGCAGGCGCGGCGCAGCGAGGAGGCGCGGAAGGCCAGCGCGGCGCGGAAGGAGACGCAGTTCGCGGTGACGGATGTGCTGGCCCGGGCCACCACGCTCGAGGACAGCTTCCGCCAGCTCCTGGAGACGACGTGCCGGGGCCTGGACTGGTGCTTCGGCGCGCTCTGGCGCGTGGACCGCGAGGCCAACGTCCTGCGTTGCGTGGAGCTGTGGGCGGAGCCGGGCCGGCCGGCGGGTGAGTTCGAGGCCCTCTCGCGCCGGATGCCTGTCTCGCCCGGCCTCGGACTGCCCGGGCGCGTCTGGACCTCGCTCGAAGGGGCCTGGATCACCGACCTCCAGCAGGACAACAACTTCCCGCGAAAGGCGGCCGCGCTGGAAGCGGGCTTGCGCAGCGCGTTCGCCGTCCCCGTGACGTTCGGGCGCGAGTGCCTCGGCGTCCTCGAGTTCTTCAGCGCCCAGGAGCGAGAGGCCGATCCGGAGATGCTCGGCGGCTTCCTCGGCGTGGGCAGCCAGCTCGGCCAGTTCATCGAGCGCATCCGGATCGAGCAGGAACGGCAGCTCCTCCTGGAGAGCGAGCGGGCGGCGCGGCGCGACGCGGAGTCCGCCAACCGGGCCAAGGACGAGTTCCTGGCCACGCTCTCGCACGAGCTGCGCACGCCGCTCAACGCGATCGTGGGCTGGGCCCACCTCCTGAAGACGGGCCAGCTCGACGAAGGTCAGCGGGCGCGCGCCATCGACGTCATCGACCGCAACGCGAAGGCCCAATCGCAGATCGTGGGGGACGTGCTCGACGTCTCGCGCATCGTGATGGGCAAGCTGCGGCTCGAGGTCCGGCCCGTCGAGCTGGGCACGGTCGTCGAAGAGGCGCTCGACACGCTGCGCCCGGCCGCCGCGGCCAAGGAGATCCGGCTCGAGGCCACGCTCACCGGGCCGGCGCGGGTCTCCGGCGACCCCGATCGGCTGCAGCAGATCGTATGGAACCTGGTCTCGAACGCCATCAAGTTCACGCCCAGCGGCGGGCGGATCCGCGTGGACCTGCGCCGCGCGGCCGGCCACGTGGACGTCGTGGTGGAGGACACCGGCGCGGGGATCCGTCCGGAATTCCTGCCTCACGTGTTCGAGCGTTTCCGCCAGAGCGACTCGTCGAGCACGCGCACCCACGGTGGGCTCGGTCTCGGGCTCGCGCTCGTGCGCCACCTCGTCGAGCTGCACGGAGGCACGGCCTCCGCGCAAAGCCGGGGCGAGGGCAAGGGGGCCACCTTCACGGTCCGCCTGCCCCTGATGTTCGCGGAGACGCGCCTGGAGGCGGCGCCCGCCGTCGATCTCCGCGGCCTGAAGGTGCTGGTGGTGGACGACGACGGCGAGGCGCGCGAGCTGGTGGCGGCGGCCCTGCGGCAGGTCGGAGCGGAGGTGCGCGCGGTCGCGAACGTGGTGGAGGCCCTCGAGGACGTCGACCGCGACCCGCCGGCGGTGATCGTCAGCGATCTCGAGATGCCGGGCGAGGACGGCTATCAGCTCATCCGCCGGCTGCGCGCCCTGGACCCGGAGCACGGCGGCACCATTCCCGCGGCCGCGCTCACGACGCAGACGCGGCCGGACGAGGGGCGACGCGCGCTGGACGCCGGCTTCCAGAAGCATCTCGCGAAGCCGTCGGCCCCGGACGAGATCGCGCGCGCGGTGGCGGCACTGGCGCGGCCGCAAAGAGGAAACTAGTCCCTCGGCGCGAACAGCGCGTGCAGCGCCCAGTTCACGATCGTGAAGACCAGGCTGCCCAGGATCCCGGGCACGATGCCGGCCACGTTGTACCCGGGCAGGAAGAACGAGGCGACCCAGAGCAGGATGCCGTTCAGCACGAAGTAGAAGAGGCCCAGGGTCACGATCAGGAGGGGCAGGGACAGGAGCATCGCCACCGGGCGGACGATCAGGTTGAAGAGCCCGAAGATCCCTCCCGCCACCAGCAGCATGACCCAGTTGCCGTGGAACGAGATGCCGGGCACGACGAGCGCGGTCGCGTAGAGCGCGACCGCGTTGAACAGGATCGAGAGCAGGATGCGCATGATCGTTCCTTACGGAGCCTCTTCGGTTTCCGGCTCCAGGCGATAGCCGGGCGGGGGCTCGAAAAGCCGGCGCTCCGCGGGGCCGACCCTCAGCCGGGTGACCGTCGAGAGCGTCTCCTGCACGTCGCCGAGCACGGTGACCCGCGAGCGCGTCTCCAGGGGGAACCCCGGCAGCTTGCGTAGCTCCTCGACGAAGCCGGCCAGCGATTGCGTCGCCCCCGACCATTCCAGGAAGTCCGCGAAAGCGGAGACGCCGATGGGCAGGTCCGAAGCGACGTAGAGATCGAGGACGGCGGACGGGCCGCTGATCCGGAAGCCGCGGCAGGGATGACCGGCGATGGTCTTGCGGTCGCGGAGCGCGGACGTGCGCACCCGCGCGTCCTCGCCCGCCCCCATGAGGTCGCCGGCCAGCGACAGGTCCATCTGCGCGCGCGCGCGGAGGCGCTCGAGGTCGAGCACGATCGCGCGCCGGCCCGGCGGGTCGACGCGGTAGGCCTTGCCCTGGTCGATGCGCAGGATGAGGGCCGGCCCGTCGACCGCGTCTCGCAAGCGGCCACCATCCAGCGATTGGCTGCCCGGCTCCATCCTCATGCGGCGGCCGGCGTACCACACGCGTGAGACCACCCCCGGGCCCGCCGGCCGGCCGTCCTCGAACACGACCGTGGTCTGCTCGAAGTACACGTCCGGAGCGGCCGCGGCGGCGGCGGGAACGGCGGCCAGGAGGGCCAGGAGAGCGAGATGGGTCATGATTCGTCTGGACAGGGAGCGCGGACTGGACAGCGGCCCGGGGGGTATCATACCCTGTCCCTCTTCTCCTGCCCGAGAAACGGGTCGTGCGATGACGAGCGCAGACGACGACGGTATCCGTCAGGCCCTGCTTCAGCTCCTGGAGGCGAACCCTCCGGACGAAGAGAAGCTCCTCGCGCGCTTCGAGACCCGGCGCAAGGAGGGCGAGTCCGTCTACTCCGCCATCCTCTACATCCTCACCCACCTGAGCTTCTCGGAGACGGAGGCCGAGCGCCACTGGCGCCGCATCCGTCGCCACCGCGAGAGCCTGCGCAAGGAGACCCACCGCGACGTCGGGCTGCGCGTGGCCCTCCTCGACTACTTCGTCAACGTGTGCCACGAGCTCAAGAACCCGAAGGTCATCGAGATCTCGATCTACGAGAGCACGGCGCGCTCGGCGGTGACGGACGGCCTCACCGGCCTCTTCAACCACGCCTACTTCCTGAGCGCGCTGCGCCGCGAGACGCAGCGCAGCAAGCGCCACGGCCTCAAGCTCTCGCTGGCCATGCTCGACCTCGACGACTTCAAGCACCTCAACGACACGCACGGCCACCTCGCGGGCGACGGCGTGCTGATGAAGGCGGCCTCCCTGATGACGCAGAGCCTGCGCGAGGTGGACATCGCGGCCCGCTACGGGGGCGAGGAGTTCGCCCTCGTCCTGCCCGACACGCCGCGCATGGGCGCCTTCGTGGTCGCCGACCGCATCCGCAAGCGCGTGGAAGAGCACTTCCGGCGCCGCAAGGGCGGGCCCGCCGTCACGATGTCGGGCGGCGTGGCCACCTTCCCCGACGACGCCGCCGACCTCGAGCAGCTCATCAAGCGCGCGGACGAGGGGCTCTATCGCTCGAAATCGGAGGGCAAGAACCGCGTGACCGTGAGCGGGGGCGAGCGCCGCCAGCATCCGCGTGTGTCCGTCACCCATCGCGTGACCGTGCGGGGGGAGGGCCACGCGGCCGCCGCCCGTGCCAAGAACCTTTCCGAGGGCGGCCTGCTCGTGTCGTTCGCGCGGGCGGTTCCGGTGGGCAGTCCACTCGATCTCACCCTGCGGCCGCGCGGCGGAATCGCCGTCGGTGTCCGCGGAGAGGTCGTGCGCGTGGAGCCGCACGGGGCGCAAGGGCGCGTGCTCTACGACCTGGGCCTGCGTTTCCTGGCCGAGCCCGGCGGCCCGTCGCTGCCGCTCCTGCGCCGCCTGATCTCGGACGTCTAGTCCGGACGGCCGCGGCCGGGCCGCTACAATGGGGACGTGCGGCCTCGCGGCGGTGCCACCGCCCTCATCCTGATCCTCTCCACGACGGCGGGCGGCTGCGCCGCACGACGTCCGCCGGCCGCCGTCCCCGACGCGGCGCCAAAGGGCGCTCTCGCCACTTCCGCCCCCGCGGTCGCGATCCCGGAGGCGCCCGTGGTGCACGACATCGTGCTCGAGGGGATCGCGGCCTTTTCGCCGGCGGCGGTATACCGCGCGATCGTGCTGCGCCCCGGCGGCCGCCGGCGGCGCGAGGTGGCCACGTACGCCGCCGACCTCGAGCAGCGGTACCAGGCGCATGGGTACCTGGGCGCGCGGGTCGGCGCGGCCTGGGACGCCGAGCGGGGCGTGCTGACCCTGCGCGCGGACGAGGGCCGCCTGCGAGAGCTCGACGTCACCGGCGTCGAGGGCGGGGCGGAGGAGCAGGCGCGGACGCTCCTCGCGCTCGAGAACGGCGAGGTGCTCACGGAGAAGAACCTGCGCGCGGGGCTGCAGCGCCTGCGGTCCGGATCGGGCGGCGCGTTCCGGCTGGCCGAAGAGCCACCCTACACGGTGGAGCCGCTGCCCGAGGGAGTGCGGCTGAAGGTGGCCGTCGCGCCGGTGCCGGCGAAGCTGAGAGTGCGGATCCAGGGGCCCGATCTCTCGCCCCTCTACAACCGGGTCGAGGGCCTGGCTCCCGGGGCGGGCGTCGAGCTGACCGTGTTCGATCCCGCCGCCCTCGAGCATGCGCGCGTCTATGCGCGCGCCGCCTACGGCTTCAAGTCGCACGACGCGCGCTTCGCGCTGGGCGCCCAGCGTCCGTTCGCGGGACAGAGGCTCGTCCTCGGATACGAGTTCCACGACCTGACGGACACCGACGACACCTTCCGCAAGTACCCCTTGGAAGTGACGCCGGGCGTGGTGCGTGTCTTCTCGATCACCGAGGACTATTTCCGCCGCCGCGGCCACGAAGCCTACGCCTTCCTGCGGCCGTCCCCGCGGCTCCACCTCGGCCTCTCCTATCGGCGCGACCGGTTCGAGAGCCTCCCCGTCCTCGCCCGCGACTCCGTCTTCTTCTTCAAGCGGACGGCGCGTCTCAACCCGGAGGTCGACGAGGGTCCCCGCAACGCCGTGCTCTTCACCGCGCGCTGGGCGGCGGGCGCCCCGCTCTACGCGACGCCGGTGGCGGAGCGCGACTCGTTCCTGATGCGCGAGCCCTACGGCGATCGGCTCCGCCGCGATCAGTCGGCGCGCGTCGACGTCTCGTTCGAGATGGGCGGGCGCACGGACGCCGGCGGCGCGTCCTACCGGCGCTTCATCGCCCATCTCCATGGACGCCGTGACCTCACGACCCTCTTCGCGGTCGATGGCCGCCTGCTGCTGGGCCTCGGCTCGGACCTGCCTCCGCAGCGCCGGTTCGCCCTCGGCGGCATGGGCACGCTGCGCGGCTACAGCCTTAAGACCCTCAGCGGCAACGACGCGGTGCTGGGCACGGTCGAGGGCCGCCTTCGTCCCGCGGCGCGATGGCCGGACCTGATCGCGTTCTACGACGGCGGCGCGGCCTGGCCCGGCGGGCTCCCCGGCGCGGGCTATCGCGACGACGCCGGGGTGGGCCTGGAGTGGCCGGGCGGCGGGGAGGGACGCGTCCGCGTCGACGGCGCCTACGCCCTGCGCCCCCTTCCGGGCCAGCGCCGCGCGCGCGTGAATGCGTCGATCGTCCTCCCCTTCTGATGCGCCGGGCCGCGGTGGCGGCGGCGCTGCTCCTCTGGCGCGCGGAAGCCCCCCTGCCGGAGGGGAACGCCTACGTCCGCGGCCTCGTCGAGAAGCAGCGCCATCGCGAGGAGGTGCTCGACCTCTACACCTACGACCTGCTGTCCGTGCGGGAGGAGCTCGACGATCGCGGCGCGGCCCAGGAGAGCCGTAGCCGGCGTTTCGAGATCTTCTCCGTGAAGGGCCGGCCCGTGCGGCGGCTGGTGGAAGAGGACGGACGCCCGCTCTCACCCAGCCGCCAGGCGCGCGAAGACCGCGAGGCACGCGAGCTGGCGGAGTCGGTGCGCAGCGGACGCGCCGTGTCCGAGCGTCCGGGGGCGCGGCTGTCCGCGATCCTCGATCGCTACGACTTCCGCGCCGTCGCGCGCGAGCCCCTGGCCGGCCGTCCCGCCATCGTGCTCGAGTTCACGCCCAGGCCGGGCGCGCGGGCGATCGAGAACGACCGCCTGCTGCGCCAGGTGCGCGGGCGCATCTGGGTGGACGAGAGCGAGCAGGAGATCGTGCGCGCGGAGCTCGCGAACATCGCGCCCCTCAAGCTGGGCGGAGGGTTCGGCGCGTCCGTCTCCTCCCTCTCCACGCGCATCGAGTTCCGGAAGGTCGACGATGCGGTCTGGCTGCCCGCGGAAGAGGAGACCATCGCCGCCGGCCGCATGCTGCTCTTCAAGAAATTCAGGCGTCGTTTCCGTCAGACCTACGGCGGCTATCGGCGTTTCTCCGTGGATTCGCAGGAGAGCCCGCGCCCGTCGCCGTCTCCGTTCCCGTCTCCGTCTCCGTCCGTTTAATCGTCCGTTGTCCCTTTTTGAGATCCTCCTGACAATTCTGTAGGATTCCGCCCGATGCCTCCGGCGGAGCCCAAGGTCCTTGCGGACCTCCTCGAAATCAGCCAGACCCTCGCCTCCGCCCTGGACATCCGATCGGCTCTGGGCCGCGTGCTCGAGCACATCGAGCAGAGCCTGGGTGCGGTGAGCGTGACCATCGCGCTGCGCGAGGCGGACGGCGACGACCTGACGGTCGAGGCGGCCGTCGGTGCGGGATGGCAGAGAGCGCGGCGGGCGCACTACAAGCCGGGCGAAGGCATCACGGGCCGGGTGGTCGAGAGCGGGCGCCCGATCGTGGTTCCGGAGGTCAGCCGCGAGCCGCTGTTCCTCAATCGCACCGGGGTCCTGGGTGCCCAGGGCAAGGGCGAGCTCACCTACGTCTGCGTGCCGGTGACGGTCAGCGGGCGCACGGTGGGAACGTTGGGAGTCGCTCTTCCCCATCGCAAGGACCGGCGCTACGACCAGGAGACGGCGCGTCTTTCCATCGTGGGCGCGATGCTCGGGCAGGCCGTGCGCGTGCATCGCCTGGTGGAGGCGGAGCGCTCACGCCTGGTCGAGGAGAACACGAAGCTGCGGCACGAGCTGAAGGAGCGCTACCAGATCCGCAGCCTCATCGGCAACTCGCGCCCCATGCAGCAGCTCTACGACCAGGTCGCGCAGGTGGCTCCCTCCAGCACGACCGTGCTCGTGCGCGGCGAGTCGGGCACGGGCAAGGAGCTGGTGGCCCACGCGATTCACTACGGCTCGCCGCGGGCGGACCGGCCGCTCATCAAGGTGAGCTGCGGCGCCCTGCCGGAGGCGCTGGTGGAGTCGGAGCTCTTCGGCTACGAGCCGGGCGCCTTCACGGACGCGCGGGCGCAGAAGAAGGGCCGCTTCGAGCTGGCCCACGGCGGTACCCTCTTCCTCGACGAGGTCGGAGAGCTCTCGGGCTCGACCCAGGTCAAGCTGCTCCGGGTGCTCCAGGAGCGCGAGTTCGAGCGTCTCGGGGGCGTGACTCCGATCAAGGTCAACGTGCGCCTGGTGGCCGCCACGAACAAGGACCTGGAGACC
>DASTLK010000440.1:0-3426 GCA_035715025.1 Vicinamibacteria bacterium | reverse complement strand
CTCCAGGGTACCGCAGACCGAGCCGGCATCGTGGGCGAGTGTGCCTTCGCTCACGATGGCGGCGATGGCCTCGATCTCGGGGGAGAGGAACCGATCCGTGTCGTAGGGGGGAACGGCGCCACGGACGCGGGCGTAGGCGGCACGCAGGGCGGGCGAGGTCTCGAGCGGTCTCAGGAACTCGAGAGCCTGACAGGCGGCGATGGCCTCGATGGCGAGGATGCGCCGCGTGTTGGCCACGGCGCGCGCGGCCTTGGCCGCCGCGGTGACGCCCATGGAGACGTGGTCTTCCTTGTTCGCGGAGGTGGGGATCGAGTCCACGCTCGCGGGATGGGCGAGCGCCTTGTTCTCGGAGGCCAGCGCGGCGGCGGTGACGTGCGCGATCATGAGCCCGGATTGGATCCCGCCTTCGGCGGTGAGGAAGGCGGGGAGGCCGGACAGCGCGGGGTTGACCAGACGCTCCGTCCGACGCTCGCTGATGGCGCCCAGCTCCGCCACCGCGATGGCGAGCAGGTCGGCCGCCATCGCGACCGGCTCGCCGTGGAAGTTCCCGCCGGAGAGCAGCTCACCCGATTCCGCGAAGACCATCGGATTGTCGGTGGCGGCGTTGATCTCGATGGTCAGGGTCCGGGTGGCGAACTCGAGGGCGTCGCGCACGGCGCCGTGCACCTGAGGCATGCAGCGCAGTGTGTAGGCGTCCTGGACCTTGCCGCAGTCGCGGTGCGACTCGCGAATGGGGCTGCCCGCGAGCAGCTTGCGCAGGTTGCGCGCGGAGGCGGCCTGCCCGGGATGCGGGCGGGCGGCGTGGATGCGCGGGTCGAAGGCCACGTCCGTGCCCTTGAGCGCATCGAGGGTGAGCGCGCCCGTCACGTCGGCGGTACGCGCCAGCCGCCAGGCTTCGGCCAGGGCCAGGCCCGCGATCGCGGTCATGAGCTGCGTCCCGTTGATGAGGGCGAGCCCCTCCTTGGCCTCCAGCACCACCGGGCGCAGGCCCACCGCGGCCAGGGCCTCGGCGCTCGGCCGCACGCTCTCTCCCTGCCGGCAATGGCCCTCGCCGACCAGGGCCAGCGCGAGGTGGGCGAGAGGGGCGAGATCGCCGCTCGCGCCCACGCTGCCTTGCGAAGGCACGACGGGATGAACGCCGGCGTTGATCATGGCCACCAGGAGATCCAGCGTCTCCGGCCGCACGCCGCTGAAACCCTTGGCCAGCACGTTCGCCCGCAGCAGCATGAGCGCGCGCGTCTGGGGGAGGGTCAAGGGATCGCCCACTCCGGCCGCATGCGAGCGCACGAGGTTGAGCTGGAGCTCGCGCAACCGCGCGGCCGGGATCACCACGTCCGCGAAGTTGCCGAAGCCGGTGGTGACGCCGTAGACCACCTCTTGCCGCGCGACCGCCTCGTCCACCACGCGCCGCGCCCGCACCACGTCCTCGCGGGCGGCGGGCGCCACGCCGACCTCGCGCCGGGTCCGCGCGACCGATTCCATGTCCTCGAGCGTGAGGCGGTTGCCGTCGATGAGGAGCGCGGTCGGGGAGGTCACGGACGACGATTATATTCGGCTAGAATGATCGGTCCTCATGCCCAACATCGTGGTGGTCGGCGCCCAGTGGGGCGACGAAGGCAAGGGAAAGATCGTGGACCTGCTCACGGAGAAGGTCCAGGTCGTGGCCCGCTTCAACGGCGGCCACAACGCCGGCCACACCATCCAGGTCGGCAAGGAGCACTTCGTCCTTCACCTGATCCCGGCGGGCATCCTCCATCCGGGGATCCTCTGCGTGATGGGCAACGGGATGGTCATCGATCCCTGGGCCCTCGAGAAGGAGATGGGGGAGCTCGCTGCGCGCGGCGTGGCCCTGGAGGACAACCTCGTCATCTCCGACCGCGCGCACCTCATCCTGCCGCACCACCGTCTGCTGGAGGCGATGGCGGAAGAGGCGCGCGGTGAGCGCAAGATCGGCACCACCCTGCGCGGCATCGGCCCCGCCTACGAGGACAAGGCGGGACGGCGCGGCCTGCGCATGGCCGACCTGCTGCGTCCCTCGGCCATGCCCGCCAAGCTCGAGGAGGCGCGGCGCTGCTACGAGGAGGTCTGCCGCATCCGTGGCCGCCAGCCGGAGGTCGACTGGGACCTGCTCGTACGCGACCTCGCCGGGTTCGGCGAGCGGCTGGGCCGCCGCATCACGGACACGACAATAGTGATCGCGCGCGAGATCGCGCGCGGGTATTCGATCCTCTTCGAGGGCGCGCAGGCGACGCTCCTCGACATCGACCACGGGACCTATCCGTTCGTCACCTCCTCGTCCGCGACGGCGGGGGGCGCCCTGACCGGGCTCGGCGTGCCGCCGACCCGCATCGACGGCATGATGGGCATCGCGAAGGCCTACACCACGCGCGTGGGAGCCGGGCCCCTGCCGTCCGAGATCGGCGGCGCTCTCGAGCAGCAGATCCGCGAGAAGGGGCACGAGTACGGCGCGTCCACCGGGCGCCCGCGGCGCTGCGGATGGTTCGACGCGGTGGTCGTGCGCTACTCCGTGCGCGTGAACGGGTTCGACACCCTGGCCCTGACGAAGCTCGACGTCCTCGACGAGCAGGCGGAAGTGAAGATCTGCACCGCCTATCGGCGCGACAGCGGCGAGACGCTCACGGAGTTTCCGGCCGACCTGTCGCTCCTGGAGGGAAGCGAGGCCGTGTACGAGACCGTACCCGGCTGGCAAACATCGACCGAGGGCGTGCGCGATTTCTCGATGCTGCCGGCGGCGGCGCAGCGCTACGTGGGCCGGCTGTCCGAGCTCTGCGGATGCGAGATCGGGATCGTGTCCACGGGGCCCGAGCGCACCGCGACGATCCTGCGCCCGCAGAGCGCGGTCGCGTCCTGGTTCGACTGACGCTGAAGATTGGTCCCGGCGGTGGGACTCGAACCCACGACCATTGGCTTAAAAGGCCACTGCTCTACCGACTGAGCTACGCCGGGCGGCGCCCTAAAGGATAGCGCAGGCGGGGAAGGAGGGCACACTTGCAGGAGGAGTTCGGAGGCGCCCAGAGCCTCGAGCGGCACCGCGACGGCTTCACCGTGAGCACGGATCCGACTCAGCTCGATGTCGACGCGATCCACGGGTATCTCGAGGGGTCGTACTGGGCGGCCGGCATTCCGCGGGCGGTAGTGGAGCGCTCGCTCCGTAATTCGCTCAACTTCGCCGTCTATCGCGGCGAGGAGCTCGTCGGGTTCGCGCGCGTCGTGACGGACCTGGCGACGTTCGCCTACGTCGGGGACGTGTTCGTGATCGACGCCTATCGAGGGCGCGGGCTCTCGAAGTGGCTCATGGAATGCATCCTGGACCATCCCGATCTGAAGGACGTCCGGCGATGGCACCTGGTGACCCGCGACGCACACGGGCTCTACGCGAAGTTCGGATTCGCGGAGCCGGCGCCG
>DASTLK010000439.1:0-1958 GCA_035715025.1 Vicinamibacteria bacterium | reverse complement strand
CGCACCAGGGCCGCGCTCGTGCGGCTGGAGGTATCGACGGCCACCCGGCGGATGTGCGCGAGCGGCCCCCGGTGGAGCAGCATCACCGAGCGGACGGGCCCGCGGCTGGCGATGGCGATGCCGGGCACGATCGCGTAGTCGGCCTCCGCGTACTCGATGGAGGGAATGAGGCCGAGGTCGATCTCGCCCGCGTGCAGGCGCGCCGCGATCCGCGAGGGCACGTCGCGCACGATCTCGAAGCGCTCGTCTCCCCCCAGCCCGTGCACGGTGGGGGCGGCGTTGAGATAGGAGACGGCACCGAGACGAAGCGGTCTCACCACTCCTTCACGACGTTGAAGACGGTGTCGCGCTCGATAGGCCGCCGGCCCGCCTCGCGGATGAGACGGACCAGCTCGTGCACGGTCATGGACTGCGCGGTGGGCGCGCCCGCGTCGTGGGCGATCTTCTCTTCCGTGACCGTCCCGTCGATGTCGTCCGCCCCGAAGCTGAGACCGACCTGGGCCAGGCGCGGCCCGATCATGATCCAGTACGACTTGATGTGCGGGAAGTTGTCGAGGAGCAGGCGCGAGACCGCGATGGCCTTGAGGTCCTCGAACCCGGTCGTCTCCGGCAGGCGCATCGAGGGCGCTTCCCAGGGCTGGAAGGCAAGGGGGATGTAGGTCACGAACCCGCCCGTCTCGTCCTGCAGGGCGCGGAGCTGGAGGAGGTGGTCGACGCGGTCCTCCACCGACTCGATGTGCCCGTAGAGCATGGTGGCGTTGGTCGGGATGCCCATCTTCTGCGCCTGGCGCATCACGTCGAGCCACTGCGGACCGTCCGCCTTGCCGCGGATGATCTTGTCGCGCGTGGCCTTGGCGAAGATCTCCGCGCCGCCGCCGGGCATGGAGTCGAGTCCGGCCTCGCGCAGCTCGGCCAGGACGCGCTCCACGGTCATCCGGTACAGCTTGTGGAAGAAGTAGATCTCGACCGCGGTGAAGGCCTTGATGTGGACGTGGGGCCGGACGCGCTTGATGCCGCGCATCATGTCCGTGAAGTACGACCACGGCAGGTCGGGGTGCAGGCCGCCGACGATGTGCACCTCGCGCACCTGCTCCGGCAGCGCGGCCACCGTCTTGAAGATGTCGTCGAGCGCCATGGTGTAGGCGCGCGGCTCGTCCTTCCTGGCCGCGAACGCGCAGAAGTCGCAAGTCGCCGCGCACACGTTCGTGTGGTTGATGTGCGTGTTCCAGACGAAGTAGGCGGCGTCGCCGTGGCGGACCTCACGCGCATGGTTGGCGAGGCTGGCCAGACCCAGAAGGTCGTGCGTCCGATAGAGGGCCACGCCGTCGGCGAACGACAGGCGCTGGCCGGCCAGGACCTTGTCCCGGATGGGGCCGAGGGCGGCGTCGCGGACGGCGGTCGGGACGCGCGAAACGGCGGAATTCCTCGACGGCGCGGGGGTGCCCAAGTCCTGCCTAGCGTATCACATGGGTCCCGTGCGCCACCTCGAGCCCGCGGCGCCCGCGCGCTACCGGCGCCAGCGCCGCACGAGGAAGTATTCGTTCAGGGGCCGGTCGTCGGTGAGGGCGCTGGCCATGCGGCCCAGCGCCGCCCAATCGGGGAACTTCTCGGCCCCGAGGACGGCGTCGAGCTGCTCGGTCGGAGTCGCGTGGGGCCCCCACTCGACGAGGTCTTGGCGAGCGGCCGGAGGCAGCACGGCCGCCATCTCCGCTCCCGTCCGATCGGAGATCGGCTGAGCGCTGGCCAGGAGGTGGTCGCCCCAACCCTCGATCGACGGGAACACGCGGACGTAGGGCAGGACGTCGTGCAGCGCGAGGGCGAACGCGGCGATGACCTTGGGCTCGCCTCCCGGTATCCAGACCTGCAGGATGCCGCCGTCGGCCAGGTGGGGGCGTATCGACTGGTAGAACTCCCGCGAGTACAGAAGGCTCGTCCCCGCCGCCTCCACGGGCGGCGGT
>DASTLK010000438.1:0-2976 GCA_035715025.1 Vicinamibacteria bacterium | reverse complement strand
ATGATCTCTTCCCGCCGGGCGGGGTCCAGCACCACCCGCTGCTCTTCGAGGTGGCGACGGAGATCCTCGAAGGACCTCACGCGCACGGCACGCCCCGCCGCGCCCGGGGGCAGGAAGCGATGGCCGTACGTCGTGTCGCCGCTCTCGACGATCGTGCGGCCCTTGGCGGCGGCTTGCGCTTCGTAGATCGTCAACGGAACGACCTGCGCGTCCAGCAGCGCCACCAGCCACCGGATGGGCCGGCCGAACGGAAGAGTGCCCTTGCCGTCCTCGAGCCAGGCGTCCCAACTCATGCGCTTCGGGAAGGCCAGGCCGCGGAGCAAGGCGGCGATCGCCGCTGGCAGAACGTCGCGCGCGTTGCGCCCGGCCGTCCGCTTGACGTGAAGGAGGTTGAGCTCCGCGGGGAGGGCCGGATCCCTGGGCGCCTGCTGGAGCTGATCGACGGCCACGCCGCTCTTCTTCGCGAATCCTTCCGCCGCTTTCGTCCAGTTTCCGGCGGCATCCTTCGCGATCTTTGCCGCCGGACCCCAGACCTTCTCCTCGCGGTCGGCCTGCCGTGCCGCGACCTGTCCGGTGACGACGAGACGCCGCGGCGTCGAGAACGACTGAACTCGTTCCGGAACGAGTAGCGACGCCTGCGCCAGCTCGGTGAAGCGCTGCCGCATCTGCTCGGTCAGGCCGGGTAGCCAGCGCGCAGGCATCTCCTCGACCCCGATCTCGAGGAGGAACTCAGGCACGTTTCACCGCGGTGGGGGTGTCCCCTTTTGCCGTCTGTGGCTCGGTGTCCGTATCCGCCCCCACGTACCGCTGCGCGATCCCGCAGGCCAGCTTGCGGATGCCGAGGATCATCCCCTGGCGCTGGCTGACGGAGATCGCTCCGCGCGCGTCGAGCACGTTGAACGCGTGCGAGGCCTTGAGGACCCAGTCGTAAGCGGGCAGGACCGTCCGCCGATCCTTCGCGCCGCCCGCGCCCCTCATGTCGAGCAGGCGCCAGCCTTCCTTCAGCGCGTCCTCGAAGAGCCGCCGGTGCAGGTCCACGTCGGCCAGCTCGAAGGAGTAGCGCGAGAGCTGGTACTCCTCTTCCTTGCGCACGCGGCCGTAGGTCACGCCGGGGGCCCACTCCAGCGCGAACATGTCGTCCACGTCCTGCAGGTACATCCCGATGCGCTCGAGCCCGTACGTGATCTCGCCCGAGATGGGGGCGAGGTCGATGCCGCCCGCCTGCTGGAAGTACGTGAACTGCGTGATCTCCTGCCCGTCGAGCAGCACCTGCCAGCCGATCCCCCACGCGCCCAGCGTCGGCGACTCCCAGTTGTCCTCCTCGAAGCGCACGTCGTGGACGGCGGGATCGATGCCGAGCGCGACGAGCGAGCCGAGGTAGACGTCCTGGATGTCGGCCGGCGGCGGCTTGAGGATGACCTGGAGCTGCTGGTGCTTGTAGACGCGGTTCGGGTTCTCGCCGTAGCGCCCGTCGGCGGGGCGCCGCGAAGGCTGGACGTAGGCGACCTTCCACGGATCGGGGCCGAGCACGCGCAGGAACGTCTCGGGATGCATGGTGCCGGCCCCGACCTCCGCGTCCCAGGGCTGATGGATCAGGCAGCCGCGATCGGCCCAGTACTTCTGCAGCGTGGACACGATCTCCTGGAGGGCCAGGCCCTTCCTGGCCGGACTCATCCGCGGATCTCCCGCGCCACGTCCCGCATCACGCGATGCGAATGCAGGTCGCGCTCGAGATGGGTCCGGATGAGGTCGCGGTGGAAGGCTTCGAGCGCCGCCGAGGCCGGACGCCGGGTGACCGCCGTGGGCGCGCGCGCGAACGCCTCGCGCAGGAAATCGTGGTCGGGCGCTTCCACGACCGGGCCGGACGCGGGCCCGCAGGCGTCGCACACGAACCCGTGCGCGGGCCGGTGGTACCGGCGCTCGCCCGAGGGCAGCGCGGTGTCGCATCCGGCGCAGCGATCCAGCGGCGGGTAGATCCCGTGCAGCTTCAGCAGCCAGGCCTCCAGGTACCGTCCGAGCATGCCCGTCTCCGTCCCCCCGTCGACCGCGGCCACGATGGCGAGGGCGAGCCGGTACACGGCGTCCTCCGCCTCGCCCTCCTGTGCGAACGCGTCGAGCAGCTCCGCGAAGTACGAAAGGGCCAGCGCCTCGTCCAGGCCGCGGGCTCCGGCGTTGAACGCGGAGCGGATCAGCTCGCACTCCCCCAGCCGGTACAGCTCCGTCCCCTGGCGTCCGTACAGGCTGACCCGGACCTCGCTCAGCGGCTCGAGCGACGATTGATAGCGCGGACGCGCCCCCCGCGCCCCCTTGGCCACCGCGCGCAGCTTTCCACGGTCGCGGGTGAGCAGGACGACGATCTTGCTCGACTCGCCCAGCTTGAACGTGCGCAGGACGATGGCATCCGAGGAGATGGGAGGCATGAGGGCGTGAGCGCGATCGAACGAAGAGCGTAACTTACCACGGCGGGCACGCGCCCGCCACGCGCGCGGGCCGAACGCCGCCGGCCTTCGGTTAAGCTTGACCGATGCCCCTCCGTCCCCTCCGCATCGTCTCGATCCTTGCCTGCGCCGCCGTGCTCGGCCTCTGCTGGAACGGCCTCAGCGGCCGCGGCTTCGCATTGACGCAGAACGCGTACCTCCAGGAAGGGGACGTCGAGGTGGGCGCCCCGGAGGCCCGCACCCGCCTGGACCAGGGCGCGCTCTTCCTCGACGCCCGGCCCATCGCGTTCTACGAGATGAGCCACATCCCGGGCGCGCTGCCCCTCCCGGAGGACGACTTCGACCGCTCGTTTGCCAAGATCGAGCCGCGCCTCCGATCCTCGTTCGACATCGTCGTGTATTGCAGTGGGTTCGGCTGCGAGGCCAGCCACCTCGTGGCGCGCAAGCTCAGGGAGCGCGGCATCCCCGCCATCGTCCTCGCCGAGGGCTGGCCGGCCTGGACGGATGCCGGATATCCGGTCAAGGAGGGTCCGCGGCC